>QNCV01000042.1 GCA_003645845.1 Fidelibacterota bacterium
AGGAGGTTCCCGAATCACGGACCGATTTGCGGGGTGGCAACAGGATATCCAGAATCCGTTCGTTGGCCATGGTTGTGGCTTGTTCAGTGACCTCATTAATGCGCTCAGCTTTAACCAGATTGACAGAGATATTGGTCAGATCCCGGATAATCGACTCCACATCCCGACCGACATAGCCCACTTCCGTAAACTTGGAAGCTTCCACTTTGATAAACGGGGCATGCGCCAGATTGGAAAGACGGCGAGCGATTTCGGTTTTACCGACTCCGGTGGGGCCTATCAGAATGATATTATTCGGCATAATGTCTTCCCTGATAGAACCCTTAACATGCTGCCGCCGCCAGCGATTACGCAGCGCGATGGCCACCGCTTTTTTGGCCTTATCCTGCCCGATGATATAGGCATCGAGCTCTTTCACTATCTCACGGGGGGTTAACTCTTTTGACATCACAATTCCATTATCGTCAGGTTATCATTCGTATAAATACAAATCCGGGCGGCAATTCGCAGCGCTTCTTCAACAATTTCCCTGGCCGACAGATTGCTGTACTTAATCAGGGCCCGGGCCGCCGCCAGGGCATAGGGACCACCGGAACCAATCGCAATAATTTCATCATCCGGTTCAATCACATCACCCGTACCGGAAATAATCAGCGACGTATCCTTGCTCATCACGGTCAAAAGGGCTTCCAGCCGGCGCAGATATTTGTCCGTACGCCAGAGTTTGGCCAGTTCCACAGCCGCCCGGCTGACATTGCCCTTATATTTTTCCAGTTCACCTTCAAACTTCTCAAAAAGCGTAAAGGCATCGGCGGTGGAGCCGGCAAAGCCGATCATTATCGAATCGTTGTAGAGCTTGCGGATTTTCCGGGTCTTGTGTTTCATGATGGTATTACCATTGGTTACCTGGCCGTCACTGCCCATGGCAACCGAACCATTCCGGCGAACACCAATCACCGTTGTAGAGCGAATAGTTGTTCTGTTTTCCAACTCATCGTATTTATACATAGACTGTCACCGCTTTACTTCGTTGTTCCCAAATACTGCAGAAATTCATTGTCCGTCGACAGAATCAGAGTTGTCGAGCTGTCAATCGAGGTTTTATAGGTTTCCAGTGTCCGCAGAAATTTATAGAAATCCCGGGAGTCGCTGGAGCGGTTATAGGCATCGCCGTAAATTTTCACGGCCTCGGCATCGGCTTTTCCCCGAATTTCCTGGGCTTTGCGATAGGCTTCCGAGAGGATTTCTTTTTTCTTCTGAGCCTGTTTACCCAGAATCCGCTCTTTTTCACCCTGCCCGATCGCACGGTACTTTTCAGCTATCCGGCGCTGACCGGAAATCATCCGGTCAAATACCTTCTTCTGAACTTCGGCATTATAATCGATTCGTTTGATCTGAAGATCGACCACTTCGATACCCAGATTCAGGTCCGCCAGTTTTTTCCTCACACTTTTGACGATGGCTTCCACTATGTCAGCCCTGGCGCCGGGAATATCAAGTTCTTCAACCTGAGTCGAATCCAGTTCCGAAGACAAATCGGCTGATTCCACCTCCTGAATAATCATCGGTCGGTCGGAACTGCGAACAATCTCCGGCAGTGTATGATTAGCAATCTCATCCCGGACGGCGCCGTCCAACAGATCATCCAGCCGGGAATATCCGACCATCTCACTGCGGTTGCTCTTATAAAAGGCCAGCGCATCGGAAATCCGCCACCGGGCAAAAGTATCAATATAGATAAATTTGTTATCCTTTGTGGGAATCTCCTGGGGATTTCCGTCCCATTCAAGAATGCGCTTATCAAACACAAGAACTTTTTGAATAAAAGGAATCTTAAAGTGAATGCCGGCCTGAGTTACCGGCTGTCCAACCGGCTTTCCAAATTGAGTAATAATCGCCTGCTGGGTTTCATTGAGAATAAAAATTGATGCGATCACAAAGGCGACCAACAGGACTAACAGCAGTAATAACAGAATTCTTCCGGTTCTCATTTTGCCACCTCCTTCCCGCTAAGATTCAGAAAGGGAACAAGACTCTTGACCCCCTTGTCAATCAGAATCTTCTCATTCACCTGCTTCATCACGCTCTCCATTGTCTCCAGGTAAAGACGTTGACGGGTCACATCCTTAGCTTTCATATATTCATTGTACACTGAAGTAAACAACTCTGCGTCACCCTTGGCCCGGTTGGTCCGGTCAATGGCATACCCGCGGGCTTCCTGTACGATTCGCTTGGCTTCACCTTCTACCCGGAAGATTTCTTTGTTATATACCTGGCTTGCTTCGTTGATTGCGGTTTCCTGTTCCTGCTTGGCCCGGTTGACTTCATTATAGGAATCAAACACCGGCCCCGGAGGCTGAACGGTAATCAGCTGAACCAGCTGGATATCGACCCCCAGGTCATATTGATCCAGAGTTTGCTGCATATAATCCTGTGCCAGCAGAGCAATTTTCCGGCGGTCGGACTGAAGAACCTCCTGGAAGGAACGGTCCCCCACTACAAAGCGCATGGCCGCTTCCGCCACCGCCCGAATGGTCCCGCTCTGCTCCCGGACATTGAAAAGAAATTTGATCGGGTCCTTGATTTTATACTGAACAATCCATTGCACATCGGCAATATTCAGATCACCGGTCAGCATCCAGGATTCATCGGTATACTGATTTTTCGAATAAATTGTCTTGACTCCCGGTCGGGCGGTCCGGAATCCGAATTCCTCTTTCCACTGATAATCGACTCGTACAGTGTAGAGCTTGTCAATTCCCCAGGGCAATTTCAGATGCAGTCCGGGATAAGTGGTCTTATGATATTTCCCAAAACGTAAAATGACTCCGTTTTCATTGGCGTCAATGGTGTAAAATGACATTGCGATCGTCACGACAACAACGATCAGCAGCGCCACTATAATCACCAGAAAAGTCTGGGAGGAAGACACCTCAATCTCGCTGTCTCCGATCTTCACTTTTTTTGCAGTCATATTTACCTCCTTCAGATACTACGCCGTAGTCGGGCTACGGGTATTTTTAACTGCTCCCGATATTTAGCCACAGTACGGCGGGCAATCGGATAACCCTCATTTTTCAATAATTTGGCCAGATGATCATCGCTGTAGGGCTTCTGTTTATCTTCCCCTTCGATAATCGCCTTTAATTTATCTTTTATAATCCGGGTGGATACCTCTTCTCCACTCCCATCAACCATACCTTCGTTAAAGAAATATTTCAATTCATAGACACCTGAACTCAACTGAACATATTTTCCGTTCGTTACCCGGCTGATGGTTGAGATATCCATGTTGATATCTTCGGCAATATCCTTCAATATCATGGGTTTCAGCGGATTCCGGTAATCTTCGAAAAAATCCCGCTGGCGGTCAATAATGGCTTTCATGACTTTTATCATGGTCAGCCGGCGTTGGTGAATGGCCTGGATGAACCATTTCGCCATATCGATTTTCTTTTTCAGGTACTGACGGGCTTCGGTGTTCAGTTTATCCCCCTCGGAAATCATATTCAGATAACCGGAGCTGATGCGCAACTCCGGAATCCGGGAATCATTGACCTCAATAAGAAAGTCGTCACCCATTTTTTCGACAATCAGGTCGGGAACTATATATTGAGGATCGCTACCCAGTAAGGAGATACCGGGTTTCGGATTGAGTTTTTGAATCGTCTCCTGAACAGCCTGAATCCGCTCTTTTCCCCATCCCAGACTTTTCATAATCTGCTGAAAACGGCGATTCGCAAAATCGTCAAAATGGTCCTGTACAATCAATCTGGCATCCTCGGTATTCTCCATCTGGCGTAACTGAATCAGCAGACATTCCCGGAGATCCCGCGCCGCAATACCGGGGGGCTCCAATTGCTGGATCTGTTTCAACACTTTTTCGGCCTGTTCAATGCTAACCGACTGACTGAAAGCGATATTTTCAATCGGAGTTCCCAGATATCCTCGTTCATCCAGATTCCAGATTATTTCACGGGCAATCTGCTCATCTTTGTCACTGAGATTCATCAACCGCAGCTGGTCAAAAAGATAATCCACCATGCCCCGCGGTGAAACCTGAACCGGCGTGTATTCTTCCCTGCCGTGATCGTATTCCCGCTTCGGCTCATAATCATCATTTTGCGGCAAAATTTCATCCCAGTCGATAGGCTCCTCTTCATCCTTATTCTGATCCGGTTCCTCATCGGTCTCTTTTTCTTCGGGCGGCAATTCCTCGAGAACCGGATTCTGTTCCAGTTCCTGATTTACACGGGCCTCAAGAGCCAGCGTCGTCAACTGTAAAATGGTGGATTGCAGGATCTGTTGCGGAGTTAAACGCAATTCCTGGGAAAGTTTTTGAATCTGTGTCTGGGATAGTTGCATTATCTGTTCAGCCGAAAGCTGTCTCCTAAATATAGTCGTTTCGCATCTTCATCGTTTGCCAGAATCTCCGAGGTGCCGGACTTCAGGATTCGCCCTTCGAACATCAGGTAAGAACGATCGGTAATTGAAAGGGTCTCATGAACGTTATGATCCGTAATCAAAACCCCTATATTTTTATCCTTTAAGCCCACCACAATTTTCTGAATATCTTCCACGGCAATCGGATCGACGCCCACAAAGGGTTCATCCAAAAGGATAAAGTCCGGCTTGGTAATCAGCGCCCGGGTAATTTCCGTCCGGCGGCGTTCTCCTCCGGAAAGGGTATAGGCTTTGCTCTTTCGAAACTTTCGGATATTCAGTTCATCCAGCAGGCTCTCCAGCCGTTCCCGCTGTTCCTCCTTACTAATGCCAAGCGTCTGGAGAACCAGCATCAGGTTCTGTTCCACCGTCAGCTTACGAAATACCGAGGGTTCCTGGGAAAGATAACCGATACCCAATTGCGCCCTTTTATACATCGGTAACTGAGTCACATCCTGATCGTTAATAAACACTTTTCCCGAATTGGGACGGATCATTCCTGTGAACATGTGAAACGTGGTGGTTTTTCCGGCGCCATTGGGACCGAGCAGGCCGACAACTTCCCCTTTACGAACCTCGATGGAGCAGTGATTCACGACCATCCGTTTGCCGTAAATTTTGCACAAATCTACGCCTCGCAGTATTTTTTCCGGTCCCTTTTCTTTCCGCACAATCATCTTTCCGCTATTGCACTTCCCGATCGGTCACTCCGGCCGGTTTTTCAATAATCCAGTTTTTCAGGTCCGAGTCCGACTCGAAACCCACCCCGGTCAGAGTATCCTCGTCACTGACCAAAGTTATAAAAACCTCCGAGACAATCCGTTCCCGTTGGTGATCCCAGGCCAGTTCTTCGGTGTACAGCGTTACGCCGCTGTCGGAAACCACGACCACATTGCCGGTCGCCAAAAGATCGTTTGTATTTTCATTGACCCGGGCGCGCAGAGAATTAAGGTGAGAAATATGGGATTCCTCGGCATTGAAAAAATCAACATCCACGGTGTCATCCATTAAGACAACGGATTCATCGTTGTTCTTTGTCAGGTGACCGGAAAGCACAACCGCCCGTTTCTGTCCGTTTTTCGTCAGAACAATAGTGGAATTCCAACTCTCCTGATCGGGATATTTTTTTTCCGTGGTTTCCTGGAAATCCTCCTGCACATCACTGCAGGCACAAATCCAGACAATCGCAATGAGGCAGCAAAGCATATTCTTCATGACATGATTCCATAGCGCAGAATATCGTGTATATGAATAATGCCATCGGGCTTTCCGCTTTTCCCTTCCCGGTAGACAAAGAGGTTTGTCACGGCATACTCTTCCATTTTATACAAAGCATCGATGGCCAGTGTGTCGGCGCCGATAAATTTCGGATTTTCTGTCATCACATCTTCAGGCTTAAGTTTCAAAAAGTCATCGCTGTGTTCCAGCCCGCGCCTCAGATCGCCATCGGTGATAACTCCCACCAGATTATCGGTATTGTCAAGAATACCGACAACACCCAAACCCTTGCTTGTCATGGTAAAAAGAATCTGTTTCATGGTATCCGAAACCGACGCCAGGGGAATTTCTTCCTCGGTATGCATCAAATCCCGAACCGTCGTCAGCAACCGACGTCCCAATGAACCCCCCGGATGCAGACCGGCAAAATCGAGCTCCTTGAACCTCCGTTTATTCATCAGCGCAATAGCCAAAGCATCTCCCATTGCCAGAGTAACAACGGTACTCGCCGTGGGCACAATTCCCATGGGACAGGCTTCCGTCGAAACGCCTGTATCGATAATCAGGTCACACTTTCTTGCCAGGGATGACTCTTTATTTCCTACAAACCCAATGATCGGAATATTGATTTTCTTCAGGTACGGCAACAGATAAATCACTTCATTGGTTTCACCGCTGTTGGAAATCAGTATTATGGCATCATGCTTTCCTATACTACCCAGGTCACCGTGACCGGCTTCATAGGCATGGATAAAGAAACCCGGGGTTCCGGTGGATGCCAGTGTCGCCGCAATTTTACGGCCGATGAGACCGGATTTCCCCACTCCGGTTACAACTACCTTTCCACGAGTTTGATAGAGTGTTTCCACTGCTTTGGTAAAATTGTCGTCAATGCGTTTTTCCAGACTGGCAATGGCCGCCGCTTCGGCCCGAATCAACTCTTTGGCAATTTCCAGATAGTCACCCGACATTTCATCCGTCCTTATATGTATGCTTGGTCAGTGTTTCCAAAGCCCTGTCAAATAAACCCTGGGCATTCAGAAGCAGCTCAATGACTTCACGCACCGCTCCGTTTCCCCCGCCGGACCGAGTTACATAATCGGCAACCTCCTGAACCATCCGGGGCGCATTGGCAACGGCGACACCGACCCCGACTCTCCGCAGAAGGGGAATATCCACCAGGTCATCACCGATATAGAGCACTTCCGAATCCGCAACGCCGAATCTCTTCCGGATTTCCCGATAGGGCTCTATTTTGGCCAGATTTCCCTGAAAAAGATGCTGTTCCAGTCCCAGTTCTTTCATGCGCTCTATCGTAGCGCCGGAGTGACGACCTGAAATAACCGCCATTGGCAATCCGACTGCCTTCAACAGAGCCACTCCGGCTCCGTCGAGCACATTGAAACGCTTGAATTCATTGCCCTGACTCCCGATATAGAGAGAACCGTCCGTAAAAACACCATCGACATCAGAAATCAGCAGTCTGATTTTTTGCAACGCCGCACCGAGCCCGTGACTATTCATCAAACCCCCTCACCAACTCCCGAATTTCACAAAGCTGCCGAATCAATCCCGGTAACTGTTCCAGGGGATATTGAGTCGCCCGATCGCTTTTCGCCCGGTCCACATTGTCATGAACCTCCATGAAAATCCCATCCGCACCGGCCGCAACCATCGCCCGGCTGACATGGGGAATATATTGTCGCTTACCACCGGTCGTCTTTCCACCGGGAATCTGAGCGGAGTGAGTGGCATCGAAAATCACCGGATAGCCGCTCTTATGCATAATCGGCACGGCGCGGACATCCGCAATCAGACCGTCATACCCAAAACTCGTTCCCCGGTCGGTCAGCAGAATCTGCCGGTTACCGGTGCTTTCAATTTTTTTCACAATATGCACCATATCATCGGGTGCGATAAACTGCCCTTTTTTAACATTGATGACGCGACCGGTCTTTCCGGCGGCCACCAGCAGATCGGTCTGCCGGCATAAAAAGGCCGGTATCTGAATGACATCGGCTACTTCGGCTACCGCCGAAACCTGAATCGTTTCATGCACATCAGTCAGCACCGGAAGATGAAACCGGTTTTTAACTTCAGAGAGGATCTTCAGCCCCTCTTCCAGTCCGGGTCCGCGGAAAGAATCGATCGAACTGCGGTTGGCTTTATCAAAAGAGGCTTTAAAAACAGAGCCGATGCCCAGTTTCTCAGCAATCTCTTTGATCTTTTCCGCCATGAACAGGGTATGATCCCGGCTCTCAATGACACAGGGTCCGAGAAAAAACACCAGAGGATGCCGGCGACCGATTGACATTGAATGCAGACGAACATCAGGCATATCAGGCTTTTCCCTTCCGGTAATTTATTGCGGCTCTGACAAATTCGCGAAAAAGCGGATGGGCTTTGTTGATCCGGGACTTGAATTCCGGATGAAACTGACACGCGACAAACCAGGGATGATCGGGTAGTTCAATCATTTCGACCAAATCCAGTTCTTTGTTTACCGCACCGACAACCAATCCGTTTTTCGTGAGTCGTGGTAGAAATTCATTATTGACCTCATAGCGGTGACGATGGCGTTCGGAAATATCCGCCTGACCATATATTTTCAGGGCCTTGGTCCGCTCCTGAACCTGGGCCGGATAGGCTCCCAGCCGCATGGTCCCGCCCTTATTAGAAACACTTTTCTGAGCCTCCATCAGATCAATCACCGGAAACTCCGTGTCTTTATCGAATTCCGTACTGTTGGCGTTGCTCATTCCACACCTGTTCCGGGCGAATTCAATTACCGCACACTGTAATCCGAGACAGATTCCGAAAAAGGGAATACCGGTCTCCCGGGCAATCCGAATTGCCCGAATTTTACCTTCAATACCGCGATCACCGAATCCGCCGGGAATCAGCAAACCGTCAATATCTTTCAACATGTCTGCGGAATTATCTACGGTTAGCTCCTCGGCCTCAATCCAGTGAATATTCACCCGGCAGTTATTCTCCACACCGGCATGGACAAAGGATTCAATAATCGATTTATAGGCATCATGCAGTTGGGTATATTTGCCGCAGACCGCAATGCTTACCTCCAGAGCAGGATTCTTTATTTTTTTCACAAATTTTTCAAGAGAATTCAGATTCGACCTCTTTTTCGGAAGATTAAGAGCTTTCTGAATCAGATCACCCAGTTGCTGAGATTCGAAAACAAGGGGAATCTCGTAAATCGTCTCGGCGTCAAAGGCCTCAATCACTGCTTTCTGAGAAACATTGCAGAAAAGCGCAATCTTCCTTTTGACGGAATCATCGAGATGATACTTGGTCCGACACAGCAAAATATCCGGCTGAATACCGATCTCCCGCAGGCGCTGGACACTATGCTGGGTAGGTTTGGTTTTAATCTCACCGCTGGTTTCGATAAAGGGAACCAGAGTCAGATGCACGCTGATGCAGTTTTCCGGTCCCACATCGATCCGAAACTGCCGGATGGCCTCGAGAAAAGGCTGGCTTTCAATATCACCGACGGTTCCGCCGACCTCCGTAATCACAACCTCATATTTTTTATCACGGTTGACGGCTACAAACCGCCGTTTGATTTCATCGGTAATGTGGGGAATGACCTGAACCGTAGCGCCCAGATAATCGCCGCGCCGCTCCCGGTCTATAACGGTATTATAGACCCGCCCGGTTGTGGTATTGTTCCAGGTGCTCATATTTTCATCGATAAACCGTTCATAATGTCCCAAATCCAGATCGGTTTCGGAACCGTCTTCCAAAACAAATACTTCGCCATGCTGGTAGGGACTCATGGTTCCCGGATCCACATTGATGTAGGGATCGAATTTCTGAATGGTTACCCGATAACCCATGAATTTTAGCAGGTAACCGATAGATGCACTGGCAATGCCTTTTCCCAGACCGGAAATCACGCCGCCGGTGACGAAAACATACTTGGTCGGAAAATCAGCTTTCATATCCTCGTAAAATCCTTTCTGCTTGTTTGACGTCTTCTTCCGTATCGATTCCCAGGGAAAATTTATCGGTCAGCACTACCCGAATCCGGTCGCCGTTTTCAAGAATCCGGAGCTGCTCCAGTTCCTCCAGTTGTTCCAGCCTGCCACGGGGCATTTCTACAAATTTCAGCAGATAATCGCGCCGGAAAATGTAAAGCCCGATATGCAACATGGCCGGATGAGCAAAACGGGTCGTCTGATTGCGAATATACGGAATGTTCCGGCGACTGAAATAAAGGGCGTTCCGGTTTTTATCAATCAGAACTTTGACAACATTCGGATCATTCAGCTGAGTATCGGTGATTCCGGCATGAGCTGCCGTTACCACATTCACATCCGACTGTTCCGCCAATATTTTTATTCCCCGATCCGGTAACCGGGTATCCAGAAAAGGCTCATCACCCTGAATATTGGCAATTATATCGGCATTCAGATCTTTTGCCACAAAGGCGCAACGGTCCGTACCGGAAGGCAGTTCCGGGGGCGTCATCCTAACCTGACCGCCAAATTTCTCCACCTCGCTTCGAATGCGCTCATCATCGGTGGCAACAATCACGGCATCCAGATTCTGACAACGGGAAACATTTTCGTAAACCCGCCGAATCAGAGACTGACCGCCAATTGAAACCAGCGGTTTGCCGGGCAGACGAGTCGAATGATAGCGGGCTGGTATGATCCCAACCGCCTTCATCCCTGCTCCTTTTTCATAACCGTTGAAACTTTGAAAAAAGGTCCTTCCGTATCCGCAGCGCCTGCCAGAATATCGTCACGGGAAAGTGAGGGCCCGACAGCATCCTCTGCCGGAGTCTGAAATTTATCAAATACATGGGTCAACGGCTCAACATCCGTCGTATCCACTCCGGCGAGAGTGTCAAACATCTCCATAATTTCGGTCATCTGTTCACCGAACTCCGTTATTTCCGCTTCCGTTAATTCAATTCGGGCCAATTGGGCAATTCTATTTATTTCATTCCGATTCATCTGACACTGCTGCAATATTCATCCGATACTACTTAAGGCAATTTACAATTTTTGCTCTCCTAAAGCAAGCAATGCTCGTAGCTGGCACAATTATTGTTAAAACTGTCTTTTCGTAAACAGTGATCTGTGAACAGTAATCCGGTATTTGTGATCTGTTTTAAATTAAAACCACCAATAAAAAAAATCCCCCGACAGAAGCCGGGGGAAGGTTTTACCTGCGGACTAATCCTTATTGTGATAAGTACGCAGACAAGACTGGGTTAAAGTCTTGCTTAAATATATAAACTTTTTTATTTTACAACAACTAAAAAAAATAGAGGGAGAATTAGATGAGTAAAATTCTTGGCCTCGATCTTGGTACTAATTCTATTGGTTGGGCTATCATTGATAACGAAAAAAACAGCATAGTTAATTCGGGAGTAAGAATATTTCCGGAAGGCGTTAACCGGACCACCAGCGGCAGTGAAGTTTCCAAAAATGAAGATCGCCGAAATGCACGCTCAATCCGCAGACAAAATTTTAGGTTTAAACAGAGAAGAGATGAACTCGTTTCCAAATTACAAAAATACAAATTATATCCGGAGAACGATTCAGAGCTCGGCGAATATTTTCTAAAAAATCCCTATTCACTACGGAAAAAGGGGCTGGATGAAAAACTTACTCTGTTAGAACTTGGTCGGATTTTGTATCATCTTAATGAACGTCGGGGATTTAAGACCAATCGAAAAATCAACGATAAACAAGAAAGTAAAATCTTTACCGGTAAGGATGAAGTAACAGGAATTATTGATACTCAAAAGGCGATTAACGATAATAACTTTAGAACCCTCGGAGAATATCTCGCCTCAATCAATACGGACACAAAACGAATTCGAAATCGCTACACCCTTCGAAAAATGTACAAGGATGAATTTGAAGTAATCTGGAACAAACAGAAGGAATATTATCCGGAAATCCTTACCAGCGAAGTTAAAGACGATATCTATGATACAATCTTTTTTCAGCGGAAATTAAAATCCCAAAAACACACAGTCGGTTATTGTGTCCTCGAACCTAAAAAAAGATGTATTCCAAAAAGTTCACCAATTTTTCAATACTTTCGGATACTTGAACAGGTCTCAAGAATTAAAATAACCACAAAAACCCGAACAAACGAACCACTTAATGAAGATGAACGTTTTGCATTAATTAAATATCTTGACGAGTCAAAAGAACGGGATTTTAAACAAATCAAAAAGAAACTCGGTCTGCCGGAAGACTGCCATATTAACCTTGAACAACAGGATAAACTTTATGGAGCTAAAACGAATTACGATTTAAAAAAAGTATTCGGTAAAACCGTCTGGGAAAAACTAACGCCTGAAAAACGGCAAGAAATATGGCATACTCTCCACTTCTGCGATGATTCAGACTGGCTGGCAGATTACGCCAATGAAAAATGGCATCTGAATAACAATCAAATTGACAAATTACTCAAAATATCATTGGAAAGCGGATACGCAAGGTTAAGTCGGAAAGCCATCATGAGCCTGATCCCATTCCTTGAACAGGGGATGACATACGATAAAGCAGCCAGAGAAGCCGGTTACCATCACAGCATTATTAACCGGAATGAGACTCTTCGGGATTTCTTGCCGAAACCAGAAAATTTAAGAAATCCAATTGTCATGCAAACACTCTACGAATTGCGAAAAGTCGTAAATGAAATTATCCGACAGTATGGCAAACCGGATATTTTTCGCGTCGAATTACTGCGTGATTTAAAAATATCTAAAAAAAGACGTTGGGAAATTACAATTGAAAACCACAAACGAAAGCAGAAGAATGAAAAAATCCGTGAAATTCTCATCAAAGAATTTGGTTTCTCTCCGTCCAGAGAAGACATACAGAAATACATTCTCTGGGAAGAGTGCAATAAAATCTGCCCGTATACGGGTAAATCCATCTCGCTGGCAGCTTTATACAACGGAGATTTCGAAATAGAGCATATTATTCCATATTGTCGCAGCCTCGATAACAGCATGCGAAATAAAACGCTCTGTTATAAGAGTATAAATCTGGAAAAAGGAAAGAAAACACCGTTTGAAGCGTTTTCCGGTGATGCTGAGCGCTGGGAAGCCATGTGTCAACGGGTTTATAAAAATCTTCGCCCTAAATACTCCCGCTTCATCACCGAGGATGCCGCCACAGAAATCAATAGTGACTTTTTTGAAGCCCAACTCCGTGATTCAGCGTATATCGCCAGAGAGGTGTATAACTATCTGAAAACGATCAGTAAAAAAGTTGAGGTAACCAAGGGAATGGCAACCTCACAACTGCGACATTTATGGGGACTTAACGATATTTTGTCAGACAATTATGATCTTAAAAACAGAGGTGATCACCGACATCATGCCGTGGATGCCATTGTCATTGCTAATACAAATGTATCTACGCTTAAAAAATTAAGCATCTACTATAAATACGACAGAGAAATCCAGAATCAGGCATTTCCAATGCCCTGGAAACACTTTCGCAAAGACGCGGAAAATTCCGTCAACAGCATCTTGGTATCTCATAAAGTAAATAAACGCGTCCGCGGAAAACTGCA
>QNCV01000043.1 GCA_003645845.1 Fidelibacterota bacterium
CCGGTCGGGTTTGTTAAAAATGAAAATAACCGTGGAATCATCCGGAGCGTAAACGTCTGAAATATTTTCCTTAAAGTTAATTCCGTCCCAGGCGATTTCAGGATTGGTGTGGAGCTCGAATGTTCGCACGACATCCTGTGCGGAAAAGGGAACTCCGTCGTGCCAGGTCACGTCGGTTCTGAGATGGAAAACAACCTGCCGCTGTTTTTCGGACACTTCCCACGAATGTGCCAGACCGGGTGAAAAGCTGTTCAGGTCTGCGTTTAAATTGGCGAGTCTTGAATAAATCAGCCCGATAATATTGCGTGATGACTGGGACAGGGCAAAGAGTGGATTCAAGGACTCCGGTTCCTTTCGAATGCCCGCAACGAGGACTCCGCCGTCCTCGACGGTTTGGTTTACCGGAAACAGATCCGAATGAATAGGGAGCGGGGCTTTTTCATTTTGACAGGCAAAAAGAAAGGTAAGGATCAGGATGACCAAAACAGTCCGGAGGGGAAAATTTTGTGAACATTTCATATTATGGTGCAGAATCAGATTGATCGGCGCGCAGTTTTTTTTCTATTTCCGAAAGAGTAAAGGTGATTTTTTCAAAGGAAAAGGGTTTGTTGATGACAAAATCGATACGATTTTTTATATCCTCGGCTTTCAGATTCAACGCCCAGCCGGAAATTAAGATAAGTTGTGTTTGGGGACGAATGGCTTTTATTTTTCCGGCGAGTTCAAGGCCGCTGATACCGGGCATACCCAAATCTGTTATAACGACGTCGTAGGCTTTCCTGGTGATGTCTTCAATAGCCTTGACGGGGTCGGTGTTCGTTTCAACCTGATGCCCCATTTCGAAGAGGAAGTCTTTCAATGTTTCGAGAATATATTCCTCATCATCGATAATATAAATAGAGAATTTTCCTTTGAGGTCAGGCTCTTTTTGCTTAATTGCCCTGGTTTTTTCCCTGATGGCCGGAAACCGGAGTTTTATGGTTGTTCCTTTGCCGACCTCACTGGTAACCGCTATTTTTGCATTATGACGTTTTATTATGCCGTATACCTCACTCATTCCCAGCCCGTTGCCGAGAACCCCCTTTGTGGTAAAGAAGGGGTCGAAAATGCGCTCAATGGTTTCTTCCGTCATACCGATTCCGGTGTCTTTGAATTCAACCAGCACCGTATTGTCAATGAGTCGGGCCTTGACTGAAAGGATGCCGCCGTTGGTCATTGCGTCGATGGCATTAAAAATGATATTGGTAAAGGCGTTGCGCAGGTCGGAGGAATCGCCAGGCACAAAAATGTTATCGTCCAGATCAACGATTGGTTCAATCAATATTCCCTTGATTTTGGATGCGACATCCCATTTGGGACGGGTGATTTCCAGAACCTCTTCAATGATGTTCTTCAGGTTGACCGATTCGTTCATGGTATTAGAATTCGGACGGGAAAATTCCTGGATTTTACGGACTTTGGAAGCTCCATCAAGAGCGGATTTTTCTATCATATCAAGACTTTTCAGCAGATGAGGGTCTGAAGTGAGCTTTTTCATCAGCTGAACGCGTCCCAGCACAACCGTCAGGACATTATTAAAATCGTGAGCAACTCCGGAACTGATCTGTCCCAATGCCGAAAGTTTCTTCATCTGAGATGATTTTTCTTCCAGTTCCCGGGATTTCGTGATGTTTTTCGCATATAGGATAAAAGAATCCAGTTGGTTGTCGTTATTCAGAACCGGGAAGCAGCGCTCCTCAAAATATTCATTGAAGCGATCGTCATATTTTACCAGCGGGATAATGACTCCGCTATTGATGGTATCCTGAAGCGGGCAATCTACACAGGGACTATCGGATTGTCTTAAAACTTGATAACATTTTTGTTTGACGATATCATCGCTTTTTCCCAGTACAATGCGGGCAGGCCGGTTAGCAACAATGATGGTATATTCATAGTCACAAACCATAATCATATCGGTTATGTGATCAAATATAAACTGGTATTGTTTATCCATATTTTGTTTTGGGGAATTGTTAATATCCTTGATAATATATCTCCCTATTTACCCTTAGGAAAGATACGAAAGTATTTTTTTAAAGGCTACAAATTATGAAGAAGGGCGGTCTATAACCGCCCTTCTATTACAACTTAGAGAACATTGCTGTATTTTTCCCGAAGCTTTTCCAACCGCATCTTAGCGTCGATTTTCTTATAATGCTTGATAGCCCACCCCAATATCTTCTTAGCCATGGACTTATCATCGGTAGCAAGATATAATTCTGCCATTTCAACTAAGGTTTCGGCAATATAAAACGGGTTAGAGTATATACGCTTGCTGTTTTCGAAATAGGATAATGCAATATCGTATTTCTTACTCTCTCGATTAATCATACCAAGGATTTTGTAGGCTTCGGCTGCACTTAAACGGTCACCGGTTTCTGCAGAAATTGCAAAGGCAGATGTGACCAAAGCCGTCGCTGTATTCAGATTGCCGTTGATGCATTCGATTTCGGCTTTGGTCAGATACAAGAGGCTTTTTTTATACCGGTTATTTGTTTCCTTGATCAGGTCGAAGGCTTTTTCGAGATAATTGAGAGCAATCTTATACTCTTTCTTAAATTTGTAACAAATTGCGAAATTCAGATAAAGGTTGGTGAGCATCTCTTTATCATCTTTGTTACCAACCTTTAATGTCTCTTTATAGCAACCAATAGCGTCATCGTATATACCACGGATGATATAAATGTTGCCAAGATTCATATTGGCATTAGCAACAAGATCATAAAGTTTATACTCATGAGCCAATTTTTTAACCTGGATGAAACGAATTTCGCCTTCGTAGTATTTACCTTCTTCTACCAGTAAAGCGCCGATCACATTTTTAAGGGATAAAATTCCTGCATTATCTTCAATCTTCGTATAAAGTTTTAAACTTTTATCAAAGTATTTATGTGCCGAATTGAAATTATTTGTATAAAAATCGATTTTTCCGAGTTTTCGATAAATTTCCGCAATTAAGGCCAAATTTTTTCGGTCAGTAGTTTTTTGAAGATCTAGAAGAATTTCTTTTCCACGAGTGAATTCTCCATATTTAATAGCAATAGTTGCAATATTGAAAAGTAGCTTGTGATAGTCATCTTTATCTAAAAATTTAGCGGATTGGTGGACGATGGTATCAAAATCGATATCACGCAAGATTAGCTCTTTTTGATATGTTGATAGATCTTCCGGGAGCGGTTCCTTTCTCCACACGTTATTTAAAATCCGTTCTCTCTCTGAACGTATTTCAAGTAGCTTGCGGGTAAATTCGGAACCACAATGTTTTTCTGCCAACCCGAGAACATCGAATAAGAACTGTTTACTCATATTACTCTCGCTGTTATTGAATTAATGTTTTCACACAAAACATTGGATTCTGTTATATCCCCCAACCGAACCTTGTAAAATGGTCAATTAGAAACTTAGCCGTTTTGGTATCGTAATTGACGTCTATTGACGATTCTACCGGGAACCAGTAATCCCCGCCGTCCTGACTGAAGTAGGCTTTCAGATCGGCGACGGAAGATATGTCAACATCAAGGAAATCCCATGATAGCGTTACCTCAACCGGTTTGTTGAATGAACCGCTGGGTAAAAATTCGATATAGGCCAAGTTATTGATTTTCTTGTCGTAATTGACGGTCACTGTGACATAGGTGTCTTTGTCAACGGCTCCGGGCGGGAAGACAACTTTGTTGTTAAAGGTGTTTGCTCCTCCCACAACACCACCTTTCGCCGCTGTGATTAATTTACCCGCGGTAACTTCCTTTTTTAAAGCCTTCAAATTATTAATGAATTCCGGTTTCACCGGCGCCCATTGAATGTCGTTTACATAAATTCCGGCTGATTCGGCCGGGTTGTCGGGACCGGAAACTGAATTTTCACTGCATCCATTGATAAATGCAACCGCAACGATCATCAGTAGCAGGCTGATTATCAAACTTGTTTTTCTCTTCATGACCATACCTCGCATTTTTTGGTTAACAACAATAGCATTCGTAATCTTTACAAGACACGTACCAATATAATTAATAGTATGTCAGAACTCAACATATTTTTATATAAATATCTGTATTATTAGGAATTAATGTGTTGCGGTATTTTTATGCAACAGGTTGTGAGATAATTAAAAACGACTACAAAATGGGGTATTTGACAATATGAAAAGAAACATGTGGGGCATATCAACCATTTTTTATTCGTGGATTTATCCGGTGTTTTTTAATTCGATATTTCAGGGTTTCGCGAGTCAGACCCAGGAGTTTTGCGGCTTTGGTCTGGTTATAGTTGGTTTTTTCAAGCGCCTGAGCAATCAGTGATTTTTCTATTTCATAAAGGGAAACACCCTTTTCATCTATTTCAATGTGATCAATTGTGGCGGGGCGGGAACCTTCTCTGTCCCATAAATTTATGCTTTTTCCTGTCAGCACATCGCTCTGCTCAAACAGCACGGCGCGTTCGATGATATTTTTGAGCTCCCGGACGTTTCCGGGCCAATTGTGCCGGAGGAGTTGATTTTTCAAATCATCGGATATAGACCTGATGTTCTTTTTAAATTCGGCATTATAGATTTTCAGAAAATGGCTGGCAAGCAAGAGAACATCTTCCTTTCTTTCCCGCAGTGGCGGAAGCAGAATTGATGCAACATTCAGCCGGTAATATAAATCCTCCCGGAATGATCCGTCCCTGATACACTGGTCAATATCCCGGGATGAGGCGCTGATGATTCGGGTGTCAACCCTGATTTCTTTCGTGCCCCCGACGCGCCGGAAGGTCTGTTTTTCCAGAACCTTTAATATTTTGGCCTGAAGGCTGACGGCCATATCTCCGATTTCATCAAGAAAAAAAGACCCGCCATCAGCAAGTTCCAGAAGCCCCTTTTTACGTTGTATGGCATTGGTAAAAGCTCCGGCCTCATAACCGAAGAGCTCCGCCTCGAGCAGAGTTTCCTGAAAAGCCGAGCAGTTTATTTCGATAAACGGTTTGTTTCCGCGCTCACTTTTGTAATGGATAGCACGCGCGACAAGTTCTTTGCCTGTTCCGGTTTCGCCGCGAATCAAGACCGTTGTTTTGGGAGTTGAGGCGACCTGTTGGATAAACCGATATACTTCCTGCATCGGTTGACTGTTGCCGATGATGTCGCCGAAACCCAAAATGGCGTCTTTTTGTTGCTGGAAATATGCCAGCTGGGCGTCCTTCTGCCGTTCCTTGACGATTTTTTCGACGATAAGAACCAGTTCGTCAATATTAAAGGGTTTGCGGATATAATCGGCTGCTCCAAGTTTCATCGCCTGAACCGAAGTATCAATATTGGCATGGCTGGTAATCACGACAACAGGAATAGTATTTTTGCGGGATTTCAGTACTTCTAGAAGTTCAAGTCCGTTCATACCCGGAAGTTTCAGATCGAGAAAAATCAGGTCGGGTTCGTCTTTATCCAGATATTTCAGCCCGTCTTCGGCCGTCATCATTGGGATTACCTCGTGTCCAAGAGGAACAAACAGGTCCTCAAAGGTACGGCGAATATAGGTGTCATCATCGATAATCAGAATGGACGCCATGTTACTTACCCGTATAATACAGAGTATTCAATCATTCTTTTAAGAATTTTTACCCGGCTTTTTTCGGTTTTATTGATCATGCTGTTTTGGAAAACAGATTTGAATTTTTTTACCTGACGGATTGTTTGATATTAGCGACATCTCACCATGATACCGGGCAATGATATCCCGAGTTTTGGCCAGATTCACGATGTATTTTCCAATACGGGCGGACTGGTAATCGACGGAAGCAAGGTCAGGGGCTTCATTCTGTTGACCCGATAACGGTTTTCCGGTATCAGACACATTTATTGTAATGTAATCGTCGTCGGACGAAACGCTCAAGACAAATTCCTTCCGGTCGGCTTCCATCATACTGTCCAGAGAGAAATTAATTATTGAAAGTAATGCAAATGAGATATCCCTGTAGTATCCATTGATACATGGTGTATCCTTGGGCAGATCGATAGTTTTTTTTACTTCATGCTTATAAAAAGGATCGGCTGTCAGCAGGTTTAATTCATTTTCAAGCAATTTGCAGATATTGATAGATGATTTTTGGGTTGAAGCTTCACCGCAGGCTTTACCTGAGAGATATCCGATGATGTTTTTAATTTGATGGGCCTGTTCCTGAATGATGTCCATCTCTTTGAAGCCGGGGTGCTTAAATTTATACAGTTGAATGTGTCCGAAAATTACGGCAAGCGAATTATTAATATTGTGAGCAATTCCCGGCATCAAACGACCGAAAACGGCCCAGCGGTTAGCCTCATCCAACATCTCTGTGATTTCACGCAGCCGATGTAAAGATGATTCTGCAATCGTTTGTGATTCGTTAGGTAACTGGTTTGGGAAATCTTTTGCTGTTTGTGTACTCATATGTGGGGTAATATAAACGAATCAGAGTTTATTGGGAAGAATTATTCATTTAAAAATTCTCCGCCCGGTTTTTCATGGAATATTTTAAATAATCATTGTAAACTCTCAGTATAATTTGTGTAGATTGGATGTTATGAATGAAATATTTGATGTTATCCTGATTGGTGCCGGTTCGGCCGGCCTTTTTGCGGCGGATCGTTTGGCGGGTACCGGATTGTCCGTGCTGGTGATTGACCGGGGAGACAAACCGGAGGAGCGTAATGATATGAATTTCGGAGTCGGCGGCGGCGGCACGTATTCCGATGGCAAATTGAATCTGACACATCGGATTGGCGGAGAACCCGGCAGTTTTGGGAGAACCGCCGGTGATGTGGAGAAATATATTGAGAAAGTCGATTCCATATTCACCGAGCTGGGAGTCGAAGACGGTTATTCGGGTACTAATGGCGGAGATCATCTTAAATTGATGCGTCTGGCTCATTCGGTTGGCGTGGACTTTATATATGCCAAACAGCGACATATCGGCACCGATCGATTACATGTCGTCACCAATCGTTTTTATCATCGTCTGGTTGAGCAGGGCATTGTCTTTAAAGTAAATACCTGTATTCAGAACATTGTCAAAAAGGACAATCTTTTTATTGTCAGCGGTGAAAATGAGGTGTTCCATGCCCGGGCGGTAATCGCCGCCCCTGGCCGGGCCGGCGCTTACTGGCTGAGGGAACAGGCCCGGCATCTGAAGATAAAGAACATGTATGGTCCGATTGACGTCGGCGTCAGAGTTGAGTTTCCGGCGGATATTTATGCCGAGATCGCCAAAGTAATGTATGACGCAAAATTCAGATTGTACACCAAATCCTACGATGATCTGGTGCGGACATTTTGTACCAATCCCAACGGTTATATTGTCAAAGAGGAATTTGATGATTTTGTGCTGGTGAACGGTCATGCAAAATGGAATTCGAAAACCAACAACACGAATTTTGCCCTGTTGTCCAGAGTGTCACTGACAGATCCGGTGGAGGATACGACTAAATATGGGCGTGATATTGCCCGTTTGGCGACAACAATTGGCGGAGGCAAACCAATTCTGCAGCGCCTGCGGGATTTTGTAAACGGGCGGCGTTCAACCTGGGACAGAATTGCGAAATCTGCGGTTTCCCCGACCCTGACCGATGTAACTCCCGGCGACATCGCTATGGCTTTTCCTCAGCGCATTGTGACCAATCTTATGGAAGGTCTGGGCATTCTGAATAAGATTATTGTCGGGCTGGAATCCAACAGCACCCTTCTTTATGCGCCGGAGATAAAGTTTTACGATACCAAGTATCAGGTTTCAAGGAACCTGGAGACAAATGTTAAAAACTTTTTTGTGGCCGGCGATGCCAGTGGGCACAGCCGTGGGATAATCTATTCGGCTGTTACCGGTATTCTCGCCGCAGAAGGCGTCATTGCGAATTTGAAATAGTGAGAAAGATATGGCGGATTTACTGACAGAGAAAAAATCCAAACGCCTCGTTGCGCTGGATGTTTTTCGGGGAGCGACAATTGCATTGATGATAACGGTGAACAATCCCGGCAGCTGGGCACACATCTATGCGCCGCTGAAGCATGCCGAATGGTTTGGCTGTACACCGACGGACCTTGTGTTTCCCTTTTTCCTTTTTATTGTCGGCGTCGCCATGTGGATTTCCTTCAACAAATTCAACCACCAATTAACACCGGCGGCAGGTAAGAAGATTCTCCGGCGAACCATTCTTATTTTTCTGATCGGACTGGGTCTGAATATGCTCAGACCGGTTGATAGTTTTGCGGAAATTTTTACGAAGCTGCGTATCCTTGGTGTTTTGCAACGCATTGCCCTCTGTTATGGCGTTGCGTCTGTAATGGTGTTGATCCTTGATAAAAAGACTGTATTCCGGGTTGCCGGCGGCATGTTGTTTTTTTACTGGCTGCTGCTGGCGGCCACAGGCGGGTACGAGCTTGAGAGCACGCTGGCGCGGAAATTCGACCTTTGGATTCTGGGTGCGAATCATGTATATCACGGTTACGGCGTGCCCTTTGACCCGGAGGGATTTGTCAGCACAATCCCCGCGATTGTAACGGTTATATTCGGTTATTTTACCGGGAGTCTGATTACGGCTGAGCCGGATCGCAAAATCCTGGTTAAAAATATGATTGGCCGGGGGATTTTGTTTGCCGCCGGCGGTTGGTTGTGGGGCCTTTTCTTTCCCATCGGGAAACCGATCTGGACCAGCTCCTATGTTCTCTATACCGGTGGTTTGGCAATGATTGTTCTGGGGATCGCCATTCTGTTTATCGACATTATGGGATATAAGAAATGGACGAAACCCTTTGTGGTCTTTGGCGCTAATCCGCTCTTTATTTTTGTTTTGTCGGGCCTGGTGGCAAAAACCCTGGTATATCTCTTTCGCTGGAAGGATGCCGCTGGCAATGTTGTGACACTGAAAGGATGGCTTTATACTCATGTATTTGTGCCATTGGCCAACGGAAGCCCGATCAACGGGTCGCTGCTTTTTGCGTTGACTCTGATTGTTATTTACTGGCTGATCTGTGATGTTCTGTATAAGAAAAAGATTTTCATTAAAATATAAAGGTTGAACAACATTTGGATTTGGCGGGCAAAGATTTATTGTGGTTGGAGCATATTCTTGATTCTAATCGTAAGCGCGACGAGATATTAAAACAGGTTTGTGAATATCTTGCAAATGAGAACGCTCACTTTGACTGGGTCGGTTTTTATATTGCTCATAGCAGTGTCAAGGAACTTGATTTAGGGCCCTTTGTGGGGGCCCCGACGGAGCATGTCAGAATTCCTTTTGGTCGCGGTGTCTGCGGGCGGGCGGCGGAATCCCTGACGACGATCCTTGTGCAGGATGTATCCGGAGAAGCGAATTATCTGGCCTGCAGCCTCGATGTCAAATCGGAGATTGTTGTTCCGGTTTTTAATAACGGTCGATTCGTTGCCGAACTGGATATTGATTCACATAAAAAGTATGCCTTCACTGATCTGGATCGCCAATATCTGGAGGCGATTTGCCGGAAAATTGGCGGGCTGTTCTGAAATTATGGAAACAATAGACATTAATTTTTGTTAGAAAAGATATTTGCATTTAATTAAGCAGGATTTAAAACATTTAGATAAGGAATTTCCAGTGAAAAGAAAAATCCGACGGATAACAATTCCGGGACTGATAGCAATCATCGCTGTTACGGTATTATTGCTTTCACCCTTTGGAGAAAAGATTGCCGCCAGCGGTAATGATCTCTATTTGAAGCTTAAAGTAATGAACGACATTATCTCGATTGTCAATGATTATTATGTCGAGGTGCCGGACTGGGACAAGGTCATGGAGGGGGCCTATTCGGGAATCATGGAGAGCCTGGATCCGCATTCATTCTATATTACAAAGAAGGACCTGTCTGGAATTAATGAGGAGTTCAGCGGTAAATTCGAGGGTATCGGAATAGAGTTTGACGTTCTTGACGGATATATCACGGTCATTGCACCGGTTGCCGGAGCGCCGGCTGAAAAAGTCGGTATCGAAGTTGGTGATAAAATCGTCAAAATTAACGGAGAATCGGCCTATAAAATCAAGCGTGAGAATGTTTCGAAAAAGCTGCGCGGCCCGAAAGGTACAACCGTTACGGTGACAATCAGGCGCCCCGGTGTAGAAGATTTTGATGTCACGATTACCAGAGACGAAATCCCGCTGTACAGTGTTTCTGCGGCGTTTATGCTTGACGATAGCACCGGATATATTTTTGTCAACCGTTTCAGCGGCACCACGGCCAAAGAAGTTATCAGCGCTCTGGATCGCCTGCGCTCAGAAGGTATGAAGCGGCTGGTTCTGGATCTTCGGAACAATGGCGGGGGGCTGATGGATCAGGCCATTAACATAGCCGACCTGTTTTTAGATGGTCACAAGATGATTGTTTACACCAAGGGACGCATTCGGGGCGCCAATGACGAATTTTACTCCGGTCGTCTTGACGGATATGGCAATGTACCGCTGGTGATATTGATCAACCGTGGGTCGGCCAGTGCGAGTGAGATCGTTTCCGGCGCTATTCAGGATCATGACCGGGGTGTGATTGTAGGTGAAACCAGTTTCGGAAAAGGACTGGTCCAGCGCCAATACCCGCTCCGCGACGGTTCGGCGATCCGGATGACAATAGCCCGTTACTATACTCCCAGCGGGCGGCTGATCCAAAGACCCTACGACGGTACGCTGGAGGAGTATTATGAAAACCTGTATGAAACCGATCGTGATTCGCTCCTGGCAGCCCGGGATTCGGTTGAATCCAGACCACAGTATCAGACCGATGCCGGCCGAATTGTATATGGCGGGGGCGGAATTTCTCCCGATCATCATGTAAAATTTGAGCGTGATTTGTCGCGCGATACATATAAACTTCTGCGACATCCCTCCCGGGTGTTATTTGAGTATACGAATCAGACGGCAAAAGAGTACAGAAAATATAAAAACAAAAAGGACAAATTTTTTGGAAAACTGGAAATCAGTGATAATGATTTTGAAGATTTCCTAACGAAAGTCCGGGAAAAGGACATCAATGTGGATTTTGATAATATTCGCAAGGATGCGGATTATATCAAGATGATGCTTAAGGCCGAACTGGCGCGTGAATTTTGGGGATATGATGAATACTACCGGGTGATCCGTACATATGACAACCAGGTACGGGAGGCTATACAATATTTTGGAGAGGCCCGGAAGATGTTAAGCGGGGAGCGCGGGTAAATCGGTTTCTCGTCCGGGTTGCCAACTGACCGCAGGCCGCTGCAATGTCCTGACCTTTGCTGCGCCGTACCGTAACAGCGAACGGAGCTTTGTAAAGATGCCGTAAAAAATCATTCAGCGTTTTTTCCGACGGGGCACGATAGGGCAGAAATTCATTTTCATTATAGGGAATAACATTGATTTTACAGGGTATCTGGCCGAGCAGTCCGGTCAGCCGGCGGGCGTCGTCCGCGGAATCATTGAAACCTGCAATCAGGATATATTCGAATGTTACCCGCCGATGAGACTTTTTGGTGTAATCACGAACAGCAGCCAGAAGTTCATTCAGGGGATATTTGCGATTGATTGGTACAAGCTCATCTCTCTGAAGATCCGTTGTACCGTTTAGCGAAATAGCAAGTTTAAAACGATGGTTCTCATGGGTAAAACGGCGGATGGCCGGGACGATTCCGGCTGTGGAGATCGTGATCCGCCGGGCGGCAATTTCCGGTCCCAGCTCGCTGTTCATAATATTGGCCGCCTTGATCACATTTTCATAATTTAGAAAAGGCTCACCCATACCCATAAAGACAATATTGCTGACCCGGACATTCAAATCTCTCCGGATTTGTACTAACTGCCCAATAATTTCTCCGGAACTCAGATTTTTTTTGAATCCCATAGACCCGGTCGCACAATAGGGACAGGCAATCGGGCAACCAACCATTGTCGATAAACAGACCGTCTTCCGTCCGCCCTCTTCCATATAAACCGATTCAACCGCCAGGCCGTCATGCAGCCGGAAAAGGTATTTGATGCTGCCATCCTTTTGAGACACCATTTTCCTGTCAATACTCAGTACATTCAGAGCAGCCGTTTCCGCTAATTTTTTTCGTAAATCTTTCGAAAGGTTCAGCATTTCATCGAAAGATCGGGCGTTTTTCTGATAAATCCACTGATACAGCTGCCGCGCCCGGAAAGGTTTTTCTCCGATACCGGTTGCCCATTCTTCGAGTTCGGGGAGAGTATATCCTGTGATTATGGTCTTTTCCGTCATTAATCTTCCGATTTCGCCGCAAATTAATTCTTTTTCACTACAATATAAAAGAAAAACCTTTTCAGCAGGATACGCTGATCTGCATTGACATTAACAGCCTCCCCCAATAAATTAAGCTCCAAATGAAATTGGCAATACGACTCATCCTCCTGCAAACAGCACTCGGCTTCTCAATCCTTTCCGGACAATCACTGACTATGCTCCGTGAATATAAAACCCACGGCGAACTGCATGGAGTCATAGCCAGGCCCGATACAAACGCCATTGATCCGCAATTATACGTTTTTCAAAATAATGTCACAGATTCGGAGACCGGTAAAATACTCTTTTTGTTGAAGCAAGAAGACCGCCCGTTGATTTCCGCAAACATGCGGATGCTGGCGATTTATTCCCCGAGAGAGCAACCGGCGGGACGTACGGAACCGCGTCAATTTGAATTGTCCGTTTTTTCCGCTCAAAATAAATCCGCATTCCGTCTTCAGGACAGGTATCGCAATCAGGGTAAAGCACCGTCGTTTTTTCTTAATGAAAGCAAACAGGCGATATTACAGGTATCGCCGAACGGTGACCGGTTAAAAATTTTCGATAATCACGGTCGTCTTTTACGTGAAAAATCCTTTTCTCAGGACAGATCCCATAATTATGAAAACAGCATTATCCGATTCAACGCGGACGGCAATCGCCTGGCTTTCTATACCCGGGTTTTCGATATGGATAACAACCGGTGGGATCCGATGCTCTTTCTTCTTTCATCAATCGGTGAAGAAATCCGGAAGACCCGTCTGATCCTGAAGCGCATCGATGATATTGCCATCAGCCGGTCGGGCAAATTTGTCGCCGTTGCCGGAGGAACCTTTCGGCCGGTGGGCAATCAATCGGA
>QNCV01000044.1 GCA_003645845.1 Fidelibacterota bacterium
ATGGCGGCATTCTGAAGCGTCGCTGGCGGGAAGGCAAGTACGGGAAATACACCGGCAGGGAAATCCTGGTTGTGGGCGACCCGACTATTTGAAAAGTCAAGCGGATCGATATGGGAGTCATCAACCAGAAATACTCCATCGATGATTATAGTCAATCGAATCCCTTGTCCCGTTACGATAATACCGTATTTGGTGAAGTCTGGGTGGATGAACTGCGCTTGTCCGATGTCCGTCGTGACGCCGGTGTTGCATACCGTGGTTCCATGGCGCTGAATATCGCCGATCTGGCTAAGATAAACATCGGCGTTAACAAGAAAGATGCCGATTTTCACACCGTTGAGCAGCGTCCCAGTTTGAATACAACCGGCCTGAACAACACTCGCAGCCTGAATGTGCGGGGCAGTGTCAATCTTGATAAACTTACCCCCGCCAAGTGGGGTCTGAGTCTCCCCGTATCGGGCTCCTATAATAATCGCTATAGCGCTCCGAAATTTCTTCCAAATTCCGATATCCTTGCCGGAGACAACCCGCCGGACAGTGTTCTGAATCTATCCGAATCCTACGGTGTAAATGTATCCTTCAGCAAGCGCGCTTCCGACTATTGGCTGACAAAATATACCATCGATCAAATCCGGTTGTCGGCCAATGCTCAGTGGTCAAACGGTTCATCCGTAACCGTGCGAAAAAAGGAATCCGAAACCTATAAAGGTAGTATTTCCTATAAAATCCCCTTTGGAAGAGATAACTATATTCAGCCCTTTAAATGGATTCGGAAGGTTCCCTATCTGGGTGATCGGCTTGGCGAAGCCCGCTGGTATTATACGCCCACATCCCTGGATTTTTCCATGGACGCCACGGAGACAAAATCCTACAATGAACCCAGAGTCGGTCAAAATATTACAAGGCCTTATGACTTCGGCCTGAATCGCTCGATATCCGGCTCTTATAAAATGTTCGACAACCTGAATTTAAATTATTCCCGCAAAATGAGAAACAGTCTGATCGATTTCCGGGATGATAAACTGAAAGCCATTAAGGAACTCAATCCCGGTATACCACTCAATGTTGCGGAGACTTACTCGGCATCATTTTCACCCAAATTAACTAATTGGCTGACTCCCAGTCTCAGTTACAGCGCCAACTATAACTGGCAGGATAATCCCGCCAATAGCTCAAAAAGTATTGATCAACTTAGTAATCAGAACCGGATTTCAAGCTCTTTCAGCCTGGACCCGGCCGAGATTATGAAATCTTTTTACAAGCCCAAAGGAGCAACAGCAAAAAGATCCACTCGCAGCGCCGGCACGTCATCACGCAGTCGCAGCCGTTCCACCCGGGTTACTCAGCCGATAAAGACACCTGAGAAGGAGGAAAAAACCGACAATAAGGAAATCCCGCTGCTCGAATTTTTATATCAAACTCTTGATCGTGTTCAGCCGATTCAGGTCAGCTACTCAATCAGCCGGAGTAATAACAATCGAGGCAGAGTAGGGGAGCCCGGCCTACTGTACCGGACGGGGCTTGTATCTGATCCTGAACTGGATACGATATCGGCCGAAGCCGGAGCTTACCCAGATAATATCACCATCAATTCTGACGCCAGCCTGCGCAGCGGTATCAAGATTAGTAAAAATATCAATACCTCGCTCTCCTATAATCAGAATATGTCCCGGTCACAAGCCAATGGCATGGAGAACCGTAACATAGCAAGAGATTATTTAACATTCGATAATTCCGGTAAAAAAGGAATTCCCTTCCCGGGCTGGACACTGAATGTCTCTCAATTGGAAAAGATTGCCTTCCTTTCAAAAGTGTTTACTAAATTGTCACTGGACCACGGTTTTTCCGGTAAGGAATCAATCGTTTACCAAAAGGGAGAGCTGCAAAGTTCCACATACAAATTATATTTTCAGCCATTGCTGGGCCTGTCCATGCAATTCAAGAACAACATCAGCTCAACGGTTCGAATGACCATGGGGAAAACCATTTCAAACCGGGCCAACGGCGGCGCCAGCATTGTCAGAGACCAGAATATCAATGCCTCAATGAACTATCAAAAAAAGGGCGGCCTCACAATACCATTGCCATTTCTGAAAAACAAGCGGCTTGAAAATAACATCAACTTTACCATGTCTTTCGATTACAGTTCTTCCGAAACACGTGAGAGAAACGATCAAACGAGTAAATTTGTCCGCAAGAACTGGAACAAGACATGGAAAATCGAACCACGCATCAGCTATTCGTTTACACAGAAGGTCACCGGCGGAATCTTCTATTCCTATAGTGAAAGTACCACCGCCATGACAGGTAAACGGATAACCCGGAATGGCGGGTTTGACGTAAATATTGCAATCAGGGGTTAATATGAAGAAGCTCTTACTCACAATGTTTATCATTACATTCTTCGCATGCAGCCGGCAGACAACGGTTTTCGATGGCGAAAAGGCATTTACTTATCTTCAAAGACAATGCGACATCGGTTATCGTAACCCCGGATCAACGGGTCATCAACAGGCCCTGGATTATTATCGGTCTTTCTTTACCGGGTTGGCCGACACCCTGATTCTTCAGACCTTCAATCGGGAAATTCCCGAGGATAGCATTACCTTTACATTCACAAATATCATAGCCGGTTTTAACCTAAAAGGAAAAAACCCGTTGCTAATCGGTGCACATTGGGATACCCGGCCCCGGGCTGACCATGATCCCGATCCGAACAAACGGCATCAGCCGATTCTCGGCGCCAATGACGGCGCCAGCGGTATAGCGGTGCTGATGCATCTGGCCGAGCTCTTCAGGCAAAAAAAACCCGGGCGGGCGGTTTACCTGGCGCTTTTCGACGGTGAAGACTACGGTTATTCCGGTTCGCTTGACTACTACTGCATGGGATCGGAATACTTTGCAAAAAATCTGCCCATTCCCAAGCCCTCCGAGGCTATCATCATTGATATGATCGGCGACAGGGAATTGACGATCCCCATCGAACGCAATTCCTATCAAAGCCATCCAGAACTGGTCAAAACTCTCTGGAACATTGCCAAAGAAAAGGGATATACCGAATTTCAGCACAAATTAGGCGGATATATTTACGATGATCATATAATGCTGATTGATCACGCTCAGATACCCTCTGTTGATATTATCGATTTTGAATATCCCAACAGATATCAGAATTATTGGCATACGACAATGGATACACCCGATAAATGTAGTGCAAAAAGCCTGGAAATCGTCGGTCAGGTTCTCTATGACTATATCTTCATGAAACCGGAGACCAATAAATGACAAGTAAGTCGACAAAATGGTTATGTTACACTTTTCCGAAAGGGGATTATGACTCCGACATTCTGGTTGCCTTGCTCTCGGATATTCCCTGCCTCGGAATCGATGAGCAAAATGATGCGGTTCTGGCTTACTTTAATGCATCGGATGAAACAACCATCGATTCAAAAACTCAGGAGATCATTGATTATTTCCCCGGACAGGATCTTCATTGGACGAAGACCTGGATTGAAAACCGGGAGTGGCATCTTAAATGGCAATCCTGGTTCAAACCGATGCGGATCAGCCCGACTATTGCCGTTTATCCCTATTGGGAAAATTATACCGGTCCAGAGCCGGTCAAGATTGCCATCATGCCCGGAATGGCCTTCGGCACGGGGACACATCCAACAACCCAGATGGCATTGCGACTGCTGGAGAGATTTATTCAGCCGAAAATGAAAATCCTCGACGCCGGCTGCGGTAGCGGAATTTTAACCGTTGCCGCTTTGAAAATCGGCGCCGGGCATGTTGACGCCTGGGATATCGACCCCAACATTGAAGATAATTTTAATAATCACATGAAACAAAACAATATCACTGACCGTTTTACCCTCAGTATCGGAGACGTTACCCGCTTAAATCAATACAAATATGATCTTGTCCTCAGTAATATTGAACGCAAACCAAACCTGGCGCTGCTTGATAATATGGCCAAATACGGAAAAATCCCATTATCTATCTTCACCGGGATACTGAAAGATGAATATGCCATATTTAAAAGGAAAGTACTAAATTACGGTCTGATTTTTAAAGCTGAGATGTTTCTGGATGAATGGGCGGCAATGGTCGCTGAATAATATGAAGAAATTTATTTTTATAACGGCAATAATCTTTTTTACCCTGGTTTCCTGTGTAAATATCACTCAGGAAGAGCTGGCAACCGATCCCTCTGTCGATCTGGTCACGTTAAACTACTCCCAGATTAACAAATCCCTGTTTATTGCCGCCGACATCTTTGATCCTCAGGGTTATGAGACCATCGACTCGGTTGTTTTTCACCTCTACCGGCGGGATTCTCTGAAATCTGCCGATGAAGAATTATTCCTGAAAGGTCACCTGGTCGATACCGGGCCACCATTGGACATCATCGATCATGACGGTACGTTTTCTTATCTGCTCGATTCTGCGGCACTTGGGGACAATGAGGGGTATTACCGGGTCAGCATTCAGGCCTTTGATGAAGACGGCAACAGCAGCGATATTGCCGAAGAAGAAGAACTCGTTGCGCCGAACAGTCCACCGGAGCTGTTTCTCCTGGACTCCCCCAATACTTATGAAAAAGGAGACACTGTTATTTTCAGGGTTCGTGCCACCGATCCACAAGGAGCAGATGATATTAGTTCGGTCTTTTACAGTGTTCTCCAACCAAACGGTACCTATAAAGGAGTTTGGGAAATGGTTGACAATGGATTACCCTTTGATTTAAGTCTTTGGACTCTAAATTATTTTGGAGACGAAATTGCCAACGACGGCATTTATACAAGTACTGTGATCATCAATAAAGACAATGAACAGCAGGGCGATTTCATCTTTTACTTTACAGCCCAGGATATTCATGGTGCAAAAAGTGATACCCTTGAAAAAACAATTACGATCCCCGGCGTTCATTTACTGTCGCCAAACTGGGCCGATACACTGAATGTTAGCCAGACCTACTCGATTACCTGGGAAAGCGCTTATGTCAATAAAGTCACCATTCAGTATACCACCAATGCCAACTCATCTTCTCCTCAATACCAGACAATTGGAACCGAATTCGCCGCCAAAGGTAACTACAGTTGGACGGTTCCTCATGAATTTTCATCCAATTGCCGGGTGAAAATATTCGACAGCGACAAACCAAGCCGCTACGATATCAGCGACAACAGCTTTACCATTAAACCATGATAAAACAAACAATCTTTATAACAATCCTGTTTTCCGTCTGTCTTTTCGGACAGGCATTCCGCCTGTCTAAACCGTCATTAAATGATTCAACGGTGGTCTATGAAGGACTCGGCAGCAACGGAATCACCAAGATTGCTTTTCAGGGCGACTCGTTGATCTGGTTTGCTACGGGTGGGGGGCTCAGTAAAACAACGGATTTTGGCGAAACCTTTTCAACCTATTATTCCGGATTGAACAATCTGCCCCGCGGTGGTATATCGGCTATCGCTGTTCAGGATTCGATTATCTGGGTCGCCGGCGTATTTGATTCCACAACCACCTCGGGCGATATGCAAACCGGCGGCGGTCTGGCCTATTCAAAAAATTACGGCGGGAGCTGGACATATATTCCTCAGCCAATTGATTCATCCAACGATAAAACCGATATCTGGAACGGTGACACCGTGGCGTTTCTTCCCATTACCACCCCGGTGAACAATACCACCTGGGATATTTCGATTACTCCCATTGCCGAAGATTCCGTGTGGGTTTATATCACCAGTTGGGCCGGCGGTTTACGGCGCAGCAACAATTTCGGCAAGAGTTGGCAGCGAGTGCCGCTTCCCAGCGATGAACTCGATATGTTACTCTGCAGTGACGATATCGATTTTGAAATCAATCCCAGAGATCCTGGCCAGCAGGGGAATCATAACCACAAAGGTTTCAGTGTCATCAGCTACGGCGACACGGTCTGGGTCGGCACGGCGGACGGTGTCAATCTCGGTATAATCGAATCTGATGACTGTATCCGCTGGCAAAAATTCAATGCCGATAATTCCAACCTGTCCGGAAATTTCATTGTGGCCCTGGGCCGTCAATATTACAACGGTGAGGAGACGATTTGGGTTGGCGCTCTCACCGCCGAGGGCAGCAATGAAATCCGGGGAGTTAACAAAACCAGCAACGGTGGCTTAACCTGGAGCCGAACTCTCGTCGGGGAGCGGGTTTACAATTTCGCCTTTGACGGTCCCGTGGTTTACGTCTGTACGGAACGCGGTCTTTTTAAATCCGTGGACGGTGAAAATTGGGCGCTTTTCGATCAGCCCGTGGATACGGATAAAAACGAATATCTTTTTTCCGAAGATGTCTATTCCGCCGGGGTTGACAAGCGCGAAGGGCCGACTTATTTATGGATGGGAACCTCAGACGGAATCGGTAAAACAGCCAACGATGGCATCAACTGGAAATTGTACCGTCAATATCTGTCAACCCGTCAGCCCGGACAGCCGGACATTTATGCCTATCCCAATCCCTTTGCACCGAATTTTCACAATGTCAGTAACGGGGACGGGCATGTTCGTATTCAATACTATCTGGAAAATGCCGCCACCGTTCGGCTCGAGATTTTTGATTTTGGAATGAACCGGGTATTTGAAGGCGAACAACATTACATCGATAATACAGGCGATAACAGCGAAATCTGGAACGGTCGCAATCATGCCGGTGACATTGTCGCCAACGGCACTTACTTTTGCAAACTGACGGTCAAACAAAATGATAGGGAGAAAGCATACTGGACAAAACTTATCGTCGTCAAATAATTGGTAGGCGGTCGGAGGTTATATTCAACCTCATTGTAATCTTGGCGCTCGGGATTTCCCTTTCGGCGGAGACCGGAGATAATGCGGGATATGCGGGAGCATTTCTGCGTATGGGGCTTGGCGCGCGCTCACTGGCCATGGGAAATGCCGGTGTTGCCGACAGCGAAAACGGTTTTGCTGCTTATTACAACCCGGCCGGATTATCTTATCTTAACGACAGACATCTTTCTACCACCTATTACTTTCTCAGTCTCGACCGGCAGCTGCACTATGTAGGCCTGGCGTTTCCGCTCAAACCCCATGCCGGACTTTCGGTAGGCTGGCTGCACGCCGGCGTCACTGACATCCAGGGACGCACATACACCGGAGTTCCCGATGAAGTCTACGATACCGGTGAAGAGGTTATATACCTGTCTTTTTCCAACGCCTTTCACCGTCGTATTGCAGTGGGATTGAATTTTAAAATTCTTTCTCATAATATGCTGGGGCTGACCGGCAGCGGGCTCGGTTTTGATGTCGGTGTACTGATTAAGCCCTTTGATCACATCCGTCTCGGTATTCTTCTGAAAGATATCGGCGCGAGCTATACATGGAACACACAGGACCTTTTCGGAGATCAGGGCGGAAATTATACCGACACATTTCCACAAATTCTGAAAGTCGGGATCGCCTATCAATCAAGCAATTCTTTTACATTTATCGGCGATTTTGAAATCTCCGACAGGAATGATTACCGCGCTCATTTCGGCGGAGAATATCTGATCAACGATATTCTGTTCCTCAGAATGGGAATAGACAACACCAATCCGACCTTTGGCGCCGGTCTGGCATACGGTTTCATTAAAAATGTTCGAACCCAGATAGATTACAGTGCAATGATTGGACTTGTAGGTGAGGGAGCCACTCATGTCTTCTCCTGGGAGTTCAAGTTTTAAACAATAGGTTAAGCCGATGAAAAAAATATATCTCTTCTTCAGTATTATTTACTGTTTCAATATGTCAGTCCGGGCAGAGCTGATAAACAGCGGACAGACCTTCCTGCAGGTTCCGACCTCTGCCCAGACCGCCGCAACGATGACGGTTTTTTCTCAATCCGCTCAACAACCACTGACTATTTTTGAAAATCCGGTGGGTATCAGAACCACAACTACACATTTTGCACTGGCTCACCATTTCTGGTTTTCCGATGTCAGTATTGACGCCTTTGCGTTCGCGTTGCCCCTTCGAAAATCGTCGATTGGTTTCGGCCTGAATTACGTCAGAATTCCCGGCGTCGAAATTCGGGATTATCCCACCGACGAACCCCTTTCAAATGTCGAACCACAGTATATTGCCGCCGCCGCCGCGTATGTCTGGTCACCGAAACCCTCGCTGGCTTTAGGCATTACGACAAAATACCTCTTTGAACATCTCTATACATATACGGATCACGGCCTGGCCCTTGATATTGCGGCCAGATTGCAGCTGCCGACGGCCCTTGACCTCTCCGTTCAACTGTCAAATATTGGCGCCTTGCAGACATCCAATGAGGAAAACGCATTACCGGCTACGCTGACGATCGGAATTGTTCGCCCCCAGCTTTTCGAAGGTAACGGTCTCAATGCCGCAGTCGGTCTGAATCTCGGCTCAAATCTTGTTTCAGAAAAGACCTTTGCGGAGGCCGGCGCGGAAATAAATTACCGGGAGCTTTTATATCTGCGGGGTGGTTTTGCTCACATCGGATCGACCAATAAAGAATCCCTGGGCTTCGGAATAAATATCAACCGGTTCGGCTTTGACTATGCCTATCTGTTCATGCCGGAGGGACTGGGTAATCCTCAAATTGTGACGATTGATTATCGTCTCTAAATACAAAGATATAATTCAATACTTTCTTCTTAACCGAAATAACAATGTAGACCTCATTTGACCGATTTCCGACTTGTGCTTTTATATAAAAAAGGTGCGGTAAAATTTACCGCACCTTTCTATCGGTAATATATGAGATTACGAATTAGTTTGTCTGTAATTTAAATATAACCGGGATTGAAATATAGACACCCACATTGCGGTCGCGTTGTTTCGCCGGTTTGAATTTTGTCTTTTTAATCGCATCGATGGCCGCTTCATCCAATCCGGTATTGGGGACACCTTTTAAAATAACACAATCGGTAACCTTACCGAATTCATTTACGAAAGCCTGAACGACGACAGTTCCTTCAATACCGGCTTCCTGGGCTATTTCCGGATAAATAACATTACGCTGAATGGCCGCAAATCCGCCTATCGGTTCCGGGGGTTCATCGTAAGGAATAAAACGAACTCTCGGTCCGCCTTGGTCCTCTTCCGGCGGAGGGGGCGGTGCGTCCCAGGCCTCGTAACTGGAAATATCGGTGTTCATTTCGATAGTCACATCGTCCAACAGATCGTCATTCTCGACTTCGATGGGAATGGAGGGACGTGACGGGGGCTTTGCTGCTTCAATCTGTTGTTCGACAACCGGAATGTCGACAGTCTCGATTTCAATTCGAATCTCCCGCTGGGTTCGTTCTCCCTGTCCGGGCTTTGGAATCAGTGCAAAAAGCATGATCATCAACGTCAGGGAAAAAACCAAACTGACACGCAAAACCAGCGGATATTTTAATTTAAGACTCACGTCGGGATTTTGTCTTATAATCATCGTTCGTCCTTACATTGCTCTTGTGGAATAGTTTACGGCAAGGGCATCCGCCAGGCGTAATTCCTTATGGATTTTACTCATCAGTTCCATATTGACCATCTCATCGGCACGAATTGACACGATTAATTGCGGATCAGCAGTTCTCTTTTCGTACATGATGTTGCGAATGCTTTCCGGCCGAAACAAACGTCCGTCGATGGAAATCATACCCTCTTTGGATACCCATAAATACGCTACATGTACCCTGGATTCCAGTTTCTCGATTTGTTTGGCTTTCGGTAGAATTACACTCAGTCCTTCATGGGTTCTTAAGACCGATGACACCATAAAGAAGAAGATCAGCATGAAAACGATGTCCGGCATTGCCGTGGTCGGAATTGCAATTTTCATTTTCGTTTTTTTCTTAAATTTCATGCAACACTCCTTATTCGGCGATGGATATTACCCGGGTTTTGGCCTGTTTTAACTGATCTAACACCTCAATATAAACCTTGTATTTAGTCCGCGGGTGCGCTTTTACGGAAAAGACCATTTTGGGATTCTTCATCTGAAGGTCTACCACCAGCCCTTTGATATCCTGGATATCCACCTCTTTATTATCCATTAGTACCGAACCGCGGGCGTCGATGAGAATATTCGTGATGTTTTTACTGGACATCTCGATTTCGCCTCCTTCGGCCGGTAAAACGACACCGATACCCTTATCCATATCAATAGTCGTGGCAACCATGAAGAAGACCAGAATCAAAAAGGCAATATCCGCTAACGAGCCGGACGGCACTTCGGCTTCCCGTATACCCTTATTTTTAAGTAAGCTCATAATTCACAGCTCTTGTTTTATTTTTGAATATTTGCCAGTGTATCAATTAGGTTAATGGAATTTTCTTCCATATCCACAACAATGCTGTCAACGCGAGCGGTAAACAGGTTGTAAAATACCTGAATGATTATTGCGACAACCAAACCAAACAGTGTTGTAAGCAGGGCTTCCGAAATACCGGAGGCGACAACCGCCGGCGAAATATTGTTGGCCGCAGCAATATCCTGAAAAGCATTTACCATACCGGATACCGTTCCGGTAAATCCAAGCATCGGGGCAACAGTTATAACGGTTGCCAGCCAGATCATTCCTTTTTCCAGAAAAGCCATTTCAACGGAGCCGGCGGCTTCGATGGATTTTTCCACCGCATCGATACCTTTATCAGCACGTGATAAACCGGCATGAAATATTGCGGCAATCGGACCGGGAGTCTCTTCGCAAACTTTGAGAGCAGCTTCCACACCGTCTTCTTTCAGCGCCTCCTGTAGTTTCGGAATAAACCGTTTGGTAGTTAGCGCTGATTTTGAAAGGGTGTATATCCTCTCCAGGGAAATCATAAGACCAAAAATAAACAGCACCAGAATCGGCCACATGAAGATTCCACCTTGATTAAAAAGATCAATTAACATTAGACACTATCCTCCATTCTGTTTCATATAACTCATGTTAAATTGCTGATAATTTTACGCCTATATTTTTAAAAAGTCAACATTATTCTCGACGAGAAGAAGCATATATATTTTTGCAGAGAAAAAGAAGACGGCTCACTAAACGATAGATGAAAAAAAAGAGGGGCGAACCAGGCAAAGGATAAGTTTACAAACCGGTGTAGAATATGGATTTGGCAAATTCGACAGATGAGAGTAACTTAGTTAAACCAAATTGTACAGAAACATTTAGAGATTCCGGGCAGTGAGATAAGCACTCAATTTGAGCGCTGCGGCAGAACTCCGTTGCAAAAGGCCGTTCAATATTGTAAATTCCGACGCTTTTTAATGCCATCCTAGCTCAGCTGGTAGAGCAGCTCACTCGTAATGAGCAGGTCGTCGGTTCGACTCCGACGGATGGCTCTCTCATTCCCCCGGACGAAATGATTTCTTTGATATTTTTCAACGTGACAAATAATTTTGGTTTAAATGTAAAATCGGTGAAGCATAAGCAGGTATTATTTGCAGATGGTACAGAAATTTAAACACAGGATTCAAAACATTCGATAGAGATATAGGGTGTTACATGAATGATAAAAACGTATTCATACTGTTTTCCACTTTTCTTTTATTCAGTGTTGGTAATCTGGAATCCAGTGAACTGATCCCCTATGTCAGTCCGGGAATACGTCTTGGGTGGGATTTTCGAAAAGCAGTAACATTGGAACCGAAAATTAGTCTGGGAGTTGCGGGTCTGATTCCTGGATTTGTTAATGTCACTTTCGGGGTACGGAGTGCAATAATAGCAGTAAAAGGTTTGACATATAAAACAAACTGCCATTTCGACATTCAAACGGGTGGATTATCGCCATTAATGGGTAAAAGAAAAATACAACTGTATTATGGCGGCGGAATCGGATTTATAATCACGAACCGTAAACTTCTACCGCGGATAACACTGTTTACAGGGAACTTTCTGTTTACAACGTTGGATTTTTCGTACCGAAAAACGAGAGGTTTCGATAGCGACATTGGTCTTCAGTGCATTTTTCCTGTCCCACTGATTCGCTTCGATAATTACAGTATCAGCGGATAAAAGATTTGCTTGTTCCATCATAAAAAATTTTATAAACAAGATCTACTGAATATCAAGTTGCTCAATTTCCGGAGGCAATGCTTGATCGGAAGCCTATTTGTGCCTGTTTCCGGTTTTTATACTGAGTGCGGTTATAATTAATATTGCGGCCAATCCGATCATGACAATACCGGTTATACTGCTGCCCTGAAACATCTCTCCGGTTCCGAAAAAAAGGAGAAAACCACTCAATATCATGCACAGAACCTGTAACAACCTCAATCTTCGCAGCTTTATCTTATGTTTATGATGATGAGAAGTCACTTAATATTTCCTCTTTTAAAATACGGGGCATTTACCGTTTTGTCAATAGTTTTAACCGGGACGGAAGCGGGTAAAAGGTGACCGGAGTGTTCGGATTTAACTTATGTTTTGCCTCATATCCGGTTCATTCCTTCAATTCTACGGGTGCGGAATAAATAACCGCCGGTTTCCGGATATGACCGGTGCACTTCTTTCTTGCAAGTTCACACTTTATATCACAGATTCCGATATGTTCGATATCTGCCTGATCCAGCCACCGATTGAAGATTTTTACCGGACTGCAATTCGCAATATCCCGCTGGGACTGTTGTCTCTCGGCGCATCTCTGAAAGACGCGCATAATGTCCGACTGCTGGATTTGCGTCGGGGCGAGTCCCGCCGGATGGAAATTCCGGAGGATCTCAGAGACGTGAAAAAGTATTATCGCAGCGAAGATGCTTCGCCTTTCGCACTGTACAAGCATTTTTCACGGTTCGGTTTGCGATCGGAAGATATCGCTGCTGCAATCCCGGCACATTGTGACATCTTTCTGATTTCGGCGCTTTTCAGCACCTATATTTATGAAGCCCTTGAAATTGTTGAGATAGTCCGTCACAAAAATTCTAAAGCCATAATTATCGCCGGTGGTTCCGGAGCCATGTTCCACGCCGAATTATTTTTCCTGGCGGGCTGCAATTTCGTTATTCGGGGAGAAGGGGAAGCCGCATGCAAACGTCTG
>QNCV01000045.1 GCA_003645845.1 Fidelibacterota bacterium
CTTTCCGTCCGGTTAGAGCGTAATCTGCTTGACAGTCTGTATTATACGGAATCCTCTTTGGCGCTTGACACCTTGCGTCATCACTACATCCGCTGGTTCAGCGAAGTGTCAGGTGATACTTTGTATCAAACCATAATAATTGATAATTCACCGGTTGCCGCGAACAGGGATTATCTGGTTTTCGGGACCGGATTCACGATTTTGCGGGCGCCCTTTCAGCTGGGCGGCCCGGACAGTACGCAGGCAGCATTCCGGGGAGAAATTCAGGCCGCCACCCTGATGAATGTAGTGTCGCAGTATGAGCGGATTGCAATGGTGCCTTTTGACGGCAGCCGTTATGCCGGGATTTCCTATTATTGGGATTATGATCACTGGAAGACTTATACCAATTCGCCGACGGCGGTAAATGCGCTTGCTTTTGTACCCTATCAGCACGATGATTTTGTACCCCAGGGGCTGACAAATTCCTGGGAAGACCCGGATTTTCCCGGGCCGGAGGGAATGATTTATATTTCCCTTTATAATAGAGATGTTACCGGCAGGACCGGTCTGCGGCGTTCAATGATTGTCGAACTGGATCCCGGCAATAATTATCAGGTTCGCCGCTGTTTCCGTTTGCGGGGGCAGTTGCAGTATTCCCATAATGGCGGCATCGCCTATCATAATGGTACGATTTATATCGCCAGCTCCGGCTGTATTGAAGGCTATCCCGTGCCGGCTTATATGGGTGACGACACTCTGAAGTATCAGGACCTTTATCCGTTATCAGCAGGTTTGTGGGATGTTGGTGGCCCTGCATCTTTTACGACCTATTTTGATGATACTTTATGGGTCGGCGATTTCCGGGAAGAGGACGAGGATAATCCCTACCTGCGAGGCTACCCGATGAATCCCGATGGATCGGTTTCAGAAATTCCGAAATATTACCGTCTGCCGCTGCGAACCCAGGGCTGTGCCTGGAGCAGATACGGTAATGAAACCTATCTGTTTGTTTCGATCAGTGCCGGCGGCACCAATAATAGTCTTTTACACCGGTTCAATAAAAGGGATTTGTCCGCGTATTATGTTGCCGAACCGGAGAGAACCCTTGAATTTCCATCGGGCTCAGAAGATTTAAGTTTTGACAAAGAGGGTGATATTTGGAGCGTGTCGGAATCCGGCGCCCGTTACTATCAACTCCGGGTATCCAGTCCCTGGAAACAGTTTTTTCCTTTTGTTTACGAGACAAAGCGGGAGGTCCTTTTTCAGGATGTGGACACGACTCTGGGAATCGGGAATATCAATAAGGCAACTCTTCCTGCGGGTTTCGCAATAGCTAACTTTCCCAATCCTTTTAACAGTCAAACGACAATTGTCTATTCAATTGCGGAAGATTCTTTTATAAATATCGGCGTCTATGATGTCCGCGGCTGTGAAATCGCCCACCCTGTGGAAAATCAATTCACACCGGCGGGTAGTTATAAACTGTCCCTGGATTTGCCGGCCATGCCCGCCGGACTCTATTTTGTGCGGTTAAGCAGCGATAGCGGCCGGGGAACCGTCTGTAAAATTGTCTATTTAAAGTAGAGACAGAGAATGAAAGATTCATTGATCATTGCGGCTGTTTTTCTGTTTTCTCTGGTCATTATGCAGTGTGGCGGGGACAGTATCCCCGAATCCAATGTTATCTGGCGGGAAGATTTTAACTCCGATTCTCTTAAGGGGTGGACGGTTGTTGATCTGGCACCCCGGGAAAAATCGGATTGGCATGTTTATGAGGGGTATCTGGTTCATACCTCCAACATTGGCGGCGCAGAGCGGCTCGGGTCCCATATAGTTGCCGGCGATGCCGGTTGGCGGGATTACACTGTGAGATCGGAATTCGTTTCCACGGATGATGACTATATCGGCATCCTTTTTCGTTATCGGGACCCCGATAATTATTACCGCTTTTACGTTTCCGGGCAAAACGGAACAATCTTTCTTGAGAAACGGGTGGATGGCAGAATTGTAGAGTTGGCATCGGCCGAAGAACCGCTGGAATTCTGCAAGATGTCTTTGGCAGCTGCAGTGCGCCGTGACCGGATTCGGGTTTATCTTAACGACCGGGAATATTTTAATATCAGAGATAACAGTCATCCGGCTGGTAAAGTCGGCCTCATGACCTGTTATAATGAGGGCGCCTATTTTGATAATATTACCGTCTCCGCCTATCATAAAATGAGGGAGCAACATGAGACTGTCCGGCCGGAGCGCCGCTGCGGCCCTTATCTGCAAAATGTTCTCGGAGACAGCGCCACGATTATGTGGCAAACCAATTTACCGTCCGGCTCAGTCGTCGAATACGGCCTGGAACAAGAGCCTCAACATCGCATCGAAGCGCCCGGCCTTCATACTGTTCACGAGGTCCGGCTGCACGGTTTAATGCCGGGCACACAGTATTTTTACCGGGTTATATCCGATACTCTGGTTAGTGACTGGTATTCTTTGCGTACGATGCCGGCCGGAACGGAAAAATTTCGTTTTGCGCTGTACGGCGACAGCCAGAACAACTTCATTGTACACAAAAAAATTGCAGCGCAAATGGCCAAACACCAGCCGGATTTTATTGTAAGTGTCGGTGATCTGGCACATGGAGGCCGGCGGGCGGACTGGACAACGGAGTTTTTCTGTCCCATGCAGGATATTCTGACGAGTGTTCCGGTCTATGTTTCCGTTGGCAATCATGCCTATGGTTCGCCGCACTTTACGGAATATTTTGATTTTCCGGAATCAAGCCATGAAACCTATTACAGCATTCAGGTCGGGAACGCTTATTTTATCTTCCTTGATAATGCAAGGACGGCCTTTCTCGATAAGAAGTACTATACGGAAATCAAAGCCGGCAGTCCTCAGTATGACTGGCTGGTAAAGGAATTGAGTTCGCCCGCCGCTCAGAATGCGGAATGGCTCTTTGTGGTAGCCCATGTGCCCTGTTATTCAGAGTACAGCGATGTGGAGTACCCTGAAAACGTCAGTTCCTTTGTTCCGCTGTATGAACGCTATCATGTGGATGTGGTTTTTTCCGGACATATTCATGTGTATGAACGGGGTGTTGCGGAGGGAGTTTGTTATATTATAAGCGGAGGCTCGGGCGGCAAACTGGATTTTAATAAATACAGAGATATCGACGAAATTAATGTGACCCGCACGGGGCATCATTTCTGTATAGTTGATGTTGAAGGGAGAAAAATGACCCTCCGGCAGTATGGTATTGACGGTGTGCTCCGCGACAGTTTCAGCATTGATAAATCAAAATAAAAAAAGTAGCGGGGTTGCGATGGGAATAAATACAGAGTTGGCGCGGATAAGGACACATCTGGCTAATGAACGAACCCTGTTGGCCTATATCCGGACATCGATTGCCTTTATTTTGCTGGGGCTGGGTATAGTGAAGCTGTTTTCCGGCAGTTTCAGGTCCTTTTTCGGCGGTATCTCGACAATAGTCGGTTGTATCATTTTGCTGTTTGGTTTTTTTCGGTTTTGGCGGGAGCGGCGTTCGATTTGCCGGCAAGACGAGCCGGATGAGGGGATGTAATATCGGTCAGAATTTGGGGTGCAACAAGGTAAAAGGGATGAAAAACAGAAATTTTTTATTGACTCTAAGCAAAATATTTTATAAGGTATGTAAGAATTAATATTTAAGAATAAATATTCAATGCAGCACAAAATGTTTCACCCTGTTTTAAAACAAAAGTTACTGGTTTGCAAAAACGGCAGGTAACAAACATTTAGAAAGGAGGTCAAGGGACATAATTTGCGAGAGGTTAAAATATTTAATAAAGAAGGAGAGTGTATGAAAAGTCGAACTTTAATTTTAAGTATGCTGTTTGTTCTGTTACTGTTTTCAGTGAATTCTTATGCGAACGTCTATGCTTCACATATTGAAGTCAGCGCAACAGAACTGACGGTTGACGGCGTAAACGTTGTTACCATTTCATTTATTCTGAATGAAGCGGCCGACAGCGGTGTGGATGTCAAAATCTACGACACCGATGGAGTACTTGTGAGGACTATTTCACTATCTGCCGGAGTGAAAGGTGTCAACACCGTCGATTGGGACGGAACCGATGACGCCGGTATTCCGGTCTGGGAAGGTGATTATAGTTTTGAGATTACCGCCAGTGATGATGGATATACGGACTGGACAAAGATCAGCGATGATCTCAAAACAGTTATGTATTCACCGAAGGGGATTGCCATCAACCGTGATCCGAACAGCCCTTATTTTGGCAGGATTTACGTTGCCAACGGCTATCCCGGAACAAGCGCCAATGCCGGTGCTTTTTACAATAATGACGGTATGTATATGTTTACGCCGGATCAGGAATCCTATGTCTTTTCCGATGCCGGTGTGGACTGGAGCTCCTCAAGTAATTCTCCCTACAAAACAACGATCGGTGCCGACGGCAGTATCTATGTCTGCGATTATGGCCATGACTGGCTCTGGCAGTTTGCTCCGGATTTAACGCCGGAATCAGCCAAACTGATTCTGGATGACGACAACCGGGTTGAAAACCAGTGGGTTGCTGCGAACTGGGTGCACGGCACCGGCGCTGATCGCCAGATTTACACGGCTGATGCGCATTATCTGACCGGCCAGGGTATCAAAATGTATGCGATTGGCGAAAATGAGCTGCTGCTGGACGGCGATACCGGTGTAGTTGTTATCGAGAGGCCCAACAATGGTTTTTATCAGAACGATGTGGAAGTAGCCAGTGACGGCAGTATCTTTTTCAGCCAGAAACGGTCTGCAAAAGGAGAAATTCTGGATAAAGAAGGTAAACCGCTGCCGATCAAAGCCGCCGGTGAAGCTTATCCTCTGATGAAGTACCCGGCTTACACGGGAACAACCATGACGATCGACGATACGCTCTGGACAGTGCCGATGACTTATACTGGTGCTGATGGTATTGCTCTGGACGAAGCCCATAACCGGGTTGCCTGGGGTGATTACTATTCCGGAAAAGTGTATGTTCATGATGCCACAACCGGTGAATTACTGTGGACTGTGGAGACGGGACGCAATAGAACTCAGGATTTGGCATTTGACGCCGCCGGCAACCTCTATCAGGCGGACAATTCCTCGGAATACTGGACTATCTTGTCCCCGCCCGATGGTGCCAATAGCTATACGACTCCCGGATTAGAGAAAATTTCGTTGATGCGCCTTCCTTCGGAATACGATGGAAAGATTGTAATCAACGAATTTACCTACAATTCGGAATATTATGACAATGAATGGGTTGAGCTGTATAACGCTTCCGATGAAACAATCGATATCGTCGGTTGGGCGCTGCGTGATGCTCCGGATTCCCATGACCCGGTTATTATTCCCGATACTTGTGATACGGAACTTTTGCCGGGTGAATATTTTACCATCTGGACCGGTGGTGACGGCATGGATCACGGCTGGCCTTTGCACTTTACACCGGATCTGAATGTAGCTTATGATTTTGCTACATCGAGCGAAACTACGCCGATCGGTCTCAACAATAGTGGTGATATTCTCTATCTCTGGGATGCCACCGGTGGTCTGGTTGACTCAGTCAATTTTGAAGATGAAAAGACCTTTCCGGATGCTGCCCGCTGGGGTACCGGCGCTACCTGTGAGCTGATTGATCCTCTGGCGGATAATAACGATCCGGCAAACTGGCAGGCCAGTTGGTTTTATGGTGGAACTCCCGGTGCGGCTAATGTATTTGAACGGCCGGATTATCCCAAAATTCTGATCACGGAAGTCATGTACAATAGTGCAGGAACTGATTATGAATTTATTGAATTAATGAACGGTGATGTTGACACTGTCGATATTCTCGGCTGGTGGATAATGGATGACAATCCACTGCATACGAAAGTGCCGTTTCCGGATACCTGTGATACCAAATTGGGACCTGGTGATTTTTTCACAATCTTAGTTGCCCGCGGCTCGGATCCCGGCTTTACACCGGATCTCGATCTTTCCGGCATTGCCAGTCCGATCGGTTTGAACAATGATAAGGAAAATATTATCCTTTTTAATGCCGGCGATTCTATGGTGACATATATGCATTACGATGACGGTGGTTCGGGCGAGGAGTATGAACATGCCCACGCAGCCGATGGATCAGGACCTTCATTGGAATTGGTTGATCTGATGGGCGATCCTTATGACCCACAGAACTGGCAAGCCAGTATTGAGACCGGCGGAACGCCCGGTTACCTGAATGTAACTCCGGCTAAGCTGGTAGCGGCTGAAGTGACCGGTGAAACAACTGTCCTGATCGAATATTCCGAAGAAGTGGATTCCACGACTGCGGTTACACTGACCAACTATGTCATTGACCATGGCAAGGGCAATCCGACTGCGGCGGTCTGGATGGGTAACCAGGTAGAGCTGACAACCAGTTATATCGAATGGGATACAGTTTATACGGTTGCCGTCTGGAATGTCGAAGACCTTGAGGGATTTGCTATTTTGGACAGTAGTACAATATCCTTTGTCCGTGAAAGTCCTGACCATGAAGCCCCGATTGCGATTCTGGCCCGGGCCATGACCGATTCCACGGTTATCGTAGATTTTGACGAAGAACTGGATTCCACGTATGCTGTAGTTCTCACCAATTATACAATTGACAACTCTATCGGTAATCCGGCTGCGGTTAAGTGGCTGGGCGACCATGTGGAACTGGCTTTGGGAAGCAAATTGTCGCTGGATGCAAATTACACCATCATCGTTAATGGTGTCATGGACCTGTACGATAATCTGAAAACTGAGCCGGATACGCTCGAATTCATATTAAAGGACTTCCGTGGTAAGATTGTCATTAACGAATTTACTTGGAATTCGGAATACTATGATAACGAGTGGATCGAACTCTATAATGCTTCCGACGAGACCATTGATATTGCCGGGTGGGCTTTCCAAAATATGCTTGATCCGGATATTCTCTATATTGCCGATACAATCAGAACCGTCCTGGCTCCCGGTGAGTTCTGGACAGTCTGGCTGTTTGCTGATCCGTTAAGCAGAGGCAAAGACTGGCCGCTGCATTTTACTCCGGACTGGAATGCCGCCATTGATCTGACCGACTCCACAAAAATCCATGTTTTCAACCTGTGGAACTCCGGTAGTGACCTGGTGCTCTATGACGATGCCGGCCGGTTAGTAGACGAAGTAAACTACATGGAAGAAGAGACGTTTCCGTACCAGCTGAAATGGGGCGTTGGTCTGACTTGCGAGCGGATTGATCCGGCCCTGGACGGTAACGATCCGGCCAGCTGGCAGGCCAGTTGGTATTACGGCGGAACGCCAAACGCACCTAACGGCCTTGAACGGCCCGTATATCCGAAAGTTGTCATTAATGAGGTGATGTATAACAGCGCCGATGGGACAACGGAATGGGTTGAACTGAAAAACCTGGATAATGTTGCTGTTGATATCAGCGGCTGGTGGTTGCGCCGTGACAATCCGACCTTGCCGAAGGTTGGATTCCAGGACGGCTCCGTGCTCCAGCCTGGTGATCTCTTTACGGTCCTGATTGATTCCATTGGTGGAGAAGATCTGGGATTTGTACCGAATGAGAACTATTCGGATACATCGGGAATTCATTACTCCAACAGCAGAGACAATGTAATTCTGTTTAATGCCGATGATGTTATGGTGACTTACATGCATTATGATGACGGTGCCACGGCTTATTATGAATTCGAACACTGTGAAGGAACCGACGGTGGTGGCAAATCCCTGGAATACTGGAACTGGGAACTGGAAAACTGGGATCCTCAGGCCTGGGCGGCCAGTAAGGATTCAGCCGGTACGCCCGGTGCTGAGAATTATATCTACGATATTGTTCCGCCGGTAGTTGATTCTGCTAAAGCACTCAGTGATACGACGGTAGCTGTTTGGTTTAGTGAAGATGTGAATTACACTACGGCCACCAATAAGAATAACTACATGATTGATAACGGCATCGGAAATCCGCTGTATATCCTGCAGGAAGAGAATAATAAGGTTATCCTCTTTCTGAACCCGGCTGTTCCGCTGGTAGAAGGAACGACATACGTCGTGACCGTGACCGGCGTCAGGGATATTGAAGGCAATGAAATCGCCGAAAATAATACGGCATCCTTTGTTGGTATTGCAGTTGTGGGCATTGATATGGTCGAAGCAATTCCCAAGGTATTTGCGCTGCATAATAACTATCCCAACCCGTTTAACCCGATCACAACGATCAATTACGATCTTCCTAAAGACGCTAATGTTCGGATTGTGATTTACGATTTAATGGGCAAGGAAGTTCGCACGCTGGTAAATACTCATCAGAAGGCCGGTTATCAGACGATTCACTGGAATGCGTTGGATAACTCAGGGCGCTGTGTAAGTTCCGGTTTCTATTTTTATGTAATGGATGCCGGTAATTTCCACAAGGCCCAGAAAATGCTGTTACTGAAATAGTATCCCGGTATAGAAAAAAGGCTGTCTACGGGCAGCCTTTTTTTCTTTCTCAAGTGATTGGATTACTAAACTGTGATTTGCAGAAATCTGCGATTAAATAGTCACGGATATTAATAGAAATTCATATACGGCAATGAATATTTTCATTGACTTTTTAGGGTATTTTTAGCAAACTTAACCAGAATTAATATAAGTGAATATTTATTCCCTGTTCTTTCTAATGACGGTTTTGTACTGTTCTGCTTGAGTTTCCTGAAAATAATGAATAAAGGATTTTAAAAAATGAAGTTAATGTACTGGAGCGCTGCTTTCTTAATGGTGTTTATGGGTTGTGCAAACAGATCAAATCAGCCAATAGATTTTTATAACAATTTAAATGTTCTGCCGATTCAGGCTCATCGCGGCGGAGGTATGGCATTGCCGGAAAATACGCTTGAATCATTTGAAGCCACCTGGGCCAAACGCATGATACCTGAGGCAGATATCCGCACTACCAGTGATAATGTGATTGTCTGTATGCATGATGACACTGTTGGACGGGTTGCACCGGATGCGCCGGAGCAGTTGAAAAAGAAGAAGTTTGAAGAGCTGGATTTGGCGACTGTCAAATCACTCGACGTCGGCAGCTTTCGGGGACACCCCGGCGAGCGCATTCCAACGCTGGAAGAGGTGTTTGCCGCAATGCAGGGACACCCGGAAAAACTGATGTATCTGGATTATAAACACATCGACATGGACAGACTGGCAATGCTAGTCAAGAAGTATCAACTGGAAAAACAGATTATATTTACTACGAAAAGACATGATTTAATTATAGAATGGAAAAAACGCATCCCGGAGTCTTTGACCATGATCTGGATCGGCGGTTCATTACAAAAGAAAAAGGATACTTTCGAGGCTTTACGCAAGACTGACTTTGACGGAATAACGACTTTACAGATTCATGTCAAGCTGGATAAAAACGGGAATTTTACGCCGGACAGTGAATATTTAAAGGCGTGTCAGAAAGATGTAGAGCGGCACGGGATTTTATTTCAGGTACTGCCCTGGAAGATCAATGACCCGGATGTATTTCGGAGACTTATGGATATTGGAGTGCGGTCCTTTGCTACCGACTATTCCGACATGACGGTTGCCGTTTATAAAGAATATTTGCGAAATCTGGAAAATTAGTGAACTTGCGTAATAGGATGGAGAGTAGATAGAAGGTGAAACCCTACGAAACAGAGACAGATCACCGCATCCATACAGCTCTGAAAACGGCGGATACTACCAAAGTTATTGAAATCGCTTCGGGTGCGATGCAGAACACAGTAAAGATATTTAAAGATTTGTTTGACAATATGTCGGCGATGATTATCGCAGATGTGAATACCTATGCCGCTGCCGGTAAACAGTTGGAAGAGATCTTTAGAAATAACAACTTGCGCCTGGAACGGACCTATATTTTCGATGATCCCGATTTATATGCGGAGATGAAGTATGTTGACCATCTGGTTGAAATTTTATCTTCCGGCAATGCGATTGCCGTAGCCGTTGGCTCCGGTACAATTAACGATCTGACGAAACTGGCTTCCTATCGTTGCAAACGGCAGTATATGTCCGTCGCTACGGCAGGTTCGGTGGATGGCTATACGGCATTCGGCGCTTCCATTACGGAGAACAGTTTCAAACAGACCTTTTTTTGTCCGGCACCGGTAGCGATAGTTGCCGATTTGGATGTGATCGCCGCTGCACCCCCGGAAATGAACGCATGGGGTTATGCCGATTTAATGGCAAAAATTCCGGCGGGCGCGGATTGGATCATAGCCGACGCATTGGATGTGGAGCCGATTGACCGGATATCCTGGCAACTGGTGCAGGAGCCTCTCAGAAAATTGATTTCCGATCCGGCGGGTATTCAAAGGAGAGAACATAAAGCGCTGTGCTTTCTGATGGAAGGCTTGATTATGAGCGGTCTGGCAATGCAGCAGGCGCAGTCATCCCGGCCGGCATCGGGCGCCGAACATCAGTTCAGTCACCTCTGGGACAATCAGCATCATAAACACAACGGCAAAACACCGTCGCACGGTTTTAAAGTTGCGATAGGCTCGCTGGCTTCGCTGGCGCTGTATGAAACGCTTATTGAATGTCTGGACGGTTCGCCGGCGATTATTGAGAAAAGCATTGATACATATTGGCCGGAGTTTTCCGAGATTGAAAAGGAGATAAGGCAAAAGTTTGCCGATCCTGTCGAAGCTGAGCAGATTATTGAACAAAGCCGACAGAAATATGTTGATTCTTCGGTGCTGCAGGAGCGGGTAAACAGGGTGACGGAAATCTGGCCTGAGTTAAAGCAGAAACTGCGCCGGCAGCTGCTTGGATTTCATGAATTTAAGGCGATGCTTCAGCAGGTAAACGCGCCGGTATCCCCTGAGGATATCGGAATTGCTTTGGACCGTTTAAAGAACAGCTACGGACTGGCCCGCCTTATTCGGAAACGTTATACCGTTCTGGATTTTGCGAATGAGCTCGGGGTTTTTGAAACCTGTATTGACAGCATATTTAATTCAGATAAATACTGGCAAACCGCAAACGGATAATTAGGAAATATGAACAGACCGGGAATCGATTTAGAACGCCTCGCTAAAATTCGTCATATTGTCCTCGATATGGACGGGACTATCTATAACGGTAGCAAGTTGTTTCAGTTTACACCACATTTCTTTGATACCCTGGAAAAGATGGATATCCATTATACATATTTAACAAATAACTCGTCCCGCAATGTCACTCAGTACCTTTCGAAATTACATAAGATGGGACTAAAGGGTACGCCGGAAAATATTTATACTTCCTCGTTGTCAACCATTGACTATCTCAAGTCTCGTCGCAAAGATATTAAAAACCTTTTTATTCTCGGAACGGAAGGTTTGAAAGCCGAGTTTCGTGAATCCGGCTATTTGATTGTGGAAAAGGGTGATGACATTGAACCGGACGCCGTGATTATCGGTTTCGATACCTCGCTGGTTTATGAAAATTTATGTAAGGCCGGATATTGGATTGAGCGGGGCAAACCCTTTATTGCCACTCATCCCGATCGCATCTGCCCGACGGACCAACCTACGCTGTTGGTTGATTGCGGCGCTATTTGCGCTGCGCTGGAATCGGCGACGGGGCGCGCGCCGGATATCGTGTTGGGTAAACCGGATCCCGGTATGATCTGGGGCATAATAGAACGCAATTATCTGGAAAAAGATGAAGTAATAATGGTCGGTGACCGTCTGTACACCGATATCGAGATGGCTCACCGCGCCGGCGTGATGGCTGTTTTGGTACTGTCCGGTGAGGCGAAGCAGGAGGACGTAAGGGACAGTTCCAACCGGCCGGATTTAGTTGTTGAAAATATTCAGGAACTTGGGAAATTATTAGTGGAAAGTCGCAACCGACAATGATATGCTGTTTTGTTAACCGCGGAATAAATAGTAGGAGTAAGTAAATGCCAAAAGGTATTTTCAGTTTTCTGGGAGTAGCGCCTGACATTCCTCGTATCACTGATCCGGAAAAAATGCGTAAGATGTATCGGTATTGGCGCGTAAGAGTAATGTATGCGATGCTGATTGGCTATATGGGTTTTTATTTTGTTCGTAAAAGCCTTGCCGTTGCCATGCCGGTGATTGAAAAAGAGTTTAATATTCCCAAGGCGCATCTGGGGTTGATTCTGACGGCCTTTGGTGTGACTTATGGCGTTTCGAAATTTATTAACGGCTTTGCGGGCGATCGTACCAATCCCCGCTATTTTATGGCTCTGGGGCTGGTCAGTTCGGCGATTATCAATGTATTCTTCGGATTGAGCAGCGGTGTAATTGCTTTCGCCATTTTCTGGATTCTGAATGGCTGGTTTCAGGGAATGGGCTGGGCGCCCTGCAGTCGGACATTGGTTAACTGGTTTGCCGCCAAAGAGCGGGGCGTGAAATTTTCGATAACAAATTCAGCGGTATCCATCGGCGCCTCCGGCGTTGTGTTTTTAAACGGTTTTTTAATCGTGCGTTACGGCTGGCGTTCCTGTTTCTTTGTGCCGGCTGCAATTGCCATATTGGTTTCCCTGTTTATCTTGAATCGTCTCCGGGACCGGCCGCAGTCTTTGGGTTTGCCTCCGGTTGAGGAGTATATGGGTGAGGAAGCCGATATCAGCGATACCGCCGAAGGAAAACAATATACCTATAAAGAGATTGTCGTTAAATATATCTTTAAAAATCCCGGCATGTGGATTGTCAGTTTCGCTAACCTCTTTGTTTATGTTATCCGGTATTCCGTCCTTGACTGGGGCACTACGTTTTTAATGGAAAGCAAGGGTGTGGATATTACGCAGGCCGCCTGGATCGTCGGCGGTTATGAGCTGACGGGAATTGCCGGTATGCTGGTAGGCGGCTGGGCGATGGATAAACTGTTCAAGGGTTTTGGCGGCCGGACCTGTGCGATCTACATGGCGCTGTGTGCGCTGTTTATTTTTCTTTTCTGGCGATTGCCGATCCAGTCCGTAATGCTGAACGGTTTACTGATTTGGGGCGCGGGATTTATGATTTACGGTCC
>QNCV01000046.1 GCA_003645845.1 Fidelibacterota bacterium
AAATACCTGTTTTCTTTCGTTGCGGAGAGGTTTAGCCGGCGAAACGTTTTTGAAGACGTGGGGTTCAGTAACGAGAATCGGAAAGTCATGCCGTAAACCTGTCAGGTATAATCGGTTACTCTACCCGGGGTTGGAAAAATTTAATAAACCTGACAGGTTTAATTCCGGGGAATTGCCATATCTGGAAGTTGTTTCGCAGGGTCACTACTCCGCAGTCGATGGTGAATTATTTTTGGTTTCAGCAAGTATTTTCCTGTAAATGTTCAAGTCCTTTTCGGAGAAGCAACAAAATGTGACGGCGATACGGGACTGATTTTCTTTTAGAAATTCGATTACCGTATCCACGGCGATGCGGGCGGCACTTTCGACAGGATAACCGTAGACGCCGGTACTGATGGATGGAAAAGCTATCGTTTTCAGATTGTATTGCACCGCCAATTCCAGGGATTTCCGATAGCAACGAGACAGCAGTTCCGCTTCGCCGGATTGACCGCCCCGCCAGACCGGTCCGACGGTGTGAATAACATATCGGGCGGGGAGCCGGTATGCTTTGGTGATTTTGGCATCGCCCGTGTTGCACCCTCCAAGTGTCCGGCATTCTGCCAGCAAATCCGGCCCGGCTGCCCGGTGAATAGCGCCGTCCACACCGCCACCGCCCAACAGGGTTTTATTTGCGGCGTTTACGATGGCGTCAACTTTCAGTGTTGTGATATCAGCGAGAACAATGCGCAACATGTTTATCCGTTTTCCGTAAACATGTACCCGGCGCTGCGGATGCTTTTCAGATAAACAGGTTTTTTGGGGTCGGGTTCGAAATATTTCCGTAGCCGGGCAATGAAGATATCGACGGTTCGGGTTTCGATCTCTGCCGAAATATTCCAGACATTTTCCAGCAATTCCCGACGTGAAACGATTTGGTTTTTGCGGCTGATCAGATATTTCATCAGCATGGCCTCTTTTTGGGTCAGATGAAAGGATTTCCGACCCGATTGGCATGAGAAATCCCGGAAATTGATTTCATTGTCTCCGAATCGATATTTATCGATTGTCGGTTGGGCATGTCGATACCATTCGCTGCGCCGAAGCATGGCTTTTATTCTGGCCAGCAATTCCTCAAGGTGGAAGGGCTTCGTCAGATAATCATCGGCCCCGATTTCAAGCCCTTTGACCCGGTCTTTGACTGCTGTTCGCGCTGTCAGCATTAATATTGGCATTGCAGGGAATTTTTCCCGGACCCGACGGGCAACCTCAAACCCGTCAATGTAGGGTAACATGATATCCAAAAGGATTAAATCGTATGGATTGTTAAAGGCATTTTCCAGAGCAGCACGGCCGTCCTTAACCCAGTCTACGGAATAACCCTGTTTCTTCAAATTGAAGATGATTCCCTCTGCGAGAATGGTTTCATCTTCTACAAGGAGGATTTTGGGTGATTTTGATTCGGTAATTTGCATTGGTGAATTGTGTTACGGTTTCGGATTCAGCAGTTTTTCCAGATAGCGTTTTTTACAGTGGGGATACCGGGGGATTTTTATATGAAATTGTAAACCGATTTTATTTTTGGGGATACTGGCTTTGATACGTCCGCCATGGAAGTTAATTATCCCTTTGACCAGATAAAGTCCGAGGCCGGTTCCTTTGACATCCGGATGGTTCGGATCGTACACCCTGTGAAATTTTTTAAAGATTTTTCGTAATTGTGATGGTGATACACCCTGGCCGTGATCGCGGTACCGGATTGAAATGTATTTATCGTAATCTGACAATCGTATTTCGATATTCGGTTCATTCACGGTGTATTTTATGGAGTTATCCATCAGATTTTCGAACATTAATCTGATTTTATTAATGTCAAATACCGCCCGGGATTCGGAATTGCCTGTTATCCGAAGCTGATGTTCCGTGAGATGATACTGATTTCTTAAGTCTTCCCAAATGCGAAGCAGAGTGTCGTTTGCATCGACCAGTTGACAATTGTGCGGTGTCCGCCGGTTTTCCAGCCGGCCGGCTTCCAGAATGGAATTAATCATTTTATGCAGGCGGGTTGTTTCGACGGACATTTTATCGATGAACTCACGCAACTCTTTTTCCGAAATATCCCGGTATGAATTCAGGGTTTCCAGATAGATGCGGATGGATGCGAGGGGGGTTTTAAGTTCGTGAGTAATGCTGGCGATAAAATTATCGTAAAGCCGGGTTTGATGGAAATGGAAATTCAAATATCGGAATAAGACCCACATCCCGATTATGGAAATGACAATCAGCGTCAGGCCGACAACCAGTATGGCGATATTTTCCCCGCTGTTGATATTAATTGCATAGCGTTGATCAATCTCCTTAAGAGTCATGTGATTGGAAACATAACGGGCGATCCATAGGCCCAGAACAGCCAGCCAGGAGAGTTGAATGAGAACGAAGATGACGATGTACTTTGCTTTCGAGTATTTTTTCACTGTTCAGAACCCTTTTCCGGTAGATATTTTTACGTTTATTTTACAGTACATCATTATCAGATTTCCTAAACTAATGTTAGTAAAAGATGTGTAATAATCAAACATATTAGCCGTATTAAAATTTAATATAAATTGGAGTTATCCATGAACATTTTATTGGTATATCCGGAATCGCCGGACACTTTCTGGGGATTTAAACATGCCGTCAAATTTATTTCCCGCAAGAGTTCGGAAATCCCGCTGGGACTGATTACCGTAGCCGGTCTTCTTCCGGAGGAATGGAATTTAAAATTGGTCGATATGAATATACGCTCTCTGAAAAAGCGTGACCTGGAGTGGGCCGATATGGTGTTTTTAAGCGGAATGAATATTCATTTGCGGTCATTTCAGTGGGTTGTGCGTCAATGCAATGAAATGGATGTAAAGGTTGTTGCCGGCGGTCCGCTGGCAACGATGGAATCCGGGCATCTGTTGGGAATCGATCATTTGATTTTGAATGAAGCCGAAATTACCCTGCCTCAATTTCTGGCCGATCTGGAGAAGGGCTGCCCGAAGCCGATTTATCAAACAGATCAATTTCCGGATATTTCACTGACACCAATTCCCCGCTGGGACTTATTGGAAATGGGCAAATATGTCTCCATGAATATTCAGTATTCCCGGGGATGTCCTTTTAACTGTGAGTTCTGTAATATTACCACTCTGAACGGACGCAAACCCCGCACAAAGAGCCGTCAGCAGTTTATCACCGAACTGGATTCAATCTATAACGCCGGCTGGCGTGGGTCGGTTTTTATTGTGGATGATAATTTTATCGGCAATCGGAAAAAACTCAAAAAGGAAATTCTGCCGGCCATGCAAAACTGGGCGGAGGAACATAATTATCCCTTTACCTATACCACGGAAACATCCCTGGATATTTGCGACGATGATGAACTGATTGAACTGATGATCAATGCCGGTTTCAGTCATATTTTTATCGGTATCGAAACCCCCAACACAGCCAGTCTGGCCGAGTGTGGCAAATACCAGAATCTGAATCGGGATATTGTTCAGTCAGTGAAGAAACTTCATCAAAAGGGGCTGAGAGTATCCGGCGGATTTATTATAGGTTTTGATAACGATTCTCCGGATATCTTTGATGCTCAGATTAATCTCATTCAGAATAGCGGGGTTGTCACGGCGATGGTGGGTTTGTTAAATGCCCCGACGGGCACCAGGTTGTACGAGCGGTTGAAAAGTGAAAACCGGCTGATTAATTTTTTCGACGGAAACAATGTTGAAGCATCGCTCAATTTTATACCCAAAATGAATTATAAAATTTTAATGAATGGCTATATTTCATTGTTGCGCTTTATTTATAATCAATCCAATTACTACCAGAGAGTGAAACTCTTCATCCGGGAATACCAATTGCCGACAAAAGGGCAAATGAGATTGAGGCTGAATGATATCGGTGCGCTTTTTAAATCGATATTCAGATTAGGTTTATTTGAAAAAGGCCGCAGCTATTATTGGCGCTTATTTTTCTATACACTATTTCGTTACCCCCGGAAATTTCCGATTGCCATCACCATGGCGATTTACGGTTTTCACTTCAGGAAGATTGTCCGGATGATCTGAAGATGGTTATTTTTTCCATCGACGCTTCTTTATTTGTGATTACGGCTTTCGTGGTTCAGGCTGCAATCATTATCGCAGTATTCGATTTCCGGAGTGACATCATCAAAGTGCGTCCAATAGGCAAGTTTTATAGCAAATTGTATGGATAATGTCCGTAAAATACATAGAGATTCAAGCTTCCCTTTGTCCCATCCTTAGCAAGGAGGGGAAAGCAAAGGGTGGAAATTTTTTATCATTGGATAATTCTTTTGAGAATCGTTATAACTCCGAATTAATGGCCAGAATTTCGTCCAGGCTGGGATTATGATCAATCACGGCATGGGAGGTGAGCACGTGATTGTAGTGAACCGATTAGCAGGACGCCAAACTGTTACCGATAAAGCGGCTTTTCCGGGGATGATGCTGATTGCGTGAGAGTGACATGAAAACTTATTTTTCCAGATCATCAAGGATTTCCAGGATTTCGTCTTTGTATTCGATGGGCGCTTCCACAATTCCCCAACCTTTGCTCTGCTGATAGATACCGTTGTAAACACTATCGTGATAGGAACGTATCAGATATGGAATTTTCCGGGCTTTTAACTCACCCTCCAGAGCGGTTGCCTGGATTTCATCTTGCAGAGTTGTAATTTTTTCATAGTCAGCCATGTAGGTCTCTTATTATTTAGCTTGGATTGGTATTAATGTCGTCGTATAATGCATCGATTTCTTTCTTATACTTTTTTTCGATTACCGAGCGTTTGATCTTCAGACTGGGTGTCAGTTCGCCGTTTTCAACGGTTAACTCATCGGGTAGCAGGATAAACTTTTTAACTTTTTCAAAACGTGCCAGATTATTTTGCAATTGCTCAATTGTCTGGGAATAAAGTTCGATAACTTCGGGTAAAGCGACCAATTCGGCATCGGTTTTGGCCTTTAAATCCCGGGATTCCGCCCAAAGGCGCAGGGATTCGAAGTTTGGGATGATCAAGGCGCTTATGAATTTTCGGAAATTACCAACGAGGCAAATATCTTCGATGTATTTACTTTTCTTGAGAATATTTTCAATCGGTGCGGCCGGGACGTTTTTCCCGCCGGATGTGACCAGAATGTTTTTCTTCCGGTCGGTGAGATAGAGGTAATTGTCTTTATCAAGGTGACCAATATCGCCGGTGTGCAGCCAGCCCTCTTCATCGATTGTTTCTCTGGTTATGGCGGGTTTGTTATAATATCCGGCCATCACAGTCGGACCTTTGACCAACACCTCTCCGTCATCGGCAATCTTGACTTCAACGCCTTTGATGGGTTTACCGCATGAGCCGTAGCGGGAGTGGCCGAAGGGCGTCAGCGTGATGATCAGATGGGTTTCGGTCATTCCGTAACCTTCAATGATTTGCATGTCAAGGGCTTCGAAAAATTTTAATGTTTCTACGGATAATGGAGCGCCTCCGGCAATGGGATAACGCATATTCCCACCCATCACTTTCTTGATTTTCCGGAAGACCAGTTTATCGGCAATTTTATACCGCTTTTTAATAAACCAGTTGAGCTGATTGTCAATTTTTTTTGAATGGTATTTCAGGCCGGTCTTTTGAGCCCAGGAAAAAATCCACTGTTTGATTTTCGAACTCGATTCGACCTGGTCCTGTACTTTCGCTGCGATCTTTTCGAAAACCCGGGGAACGCTTACAATTACGTTCGGGCGTGCATCCTGGAGATCATCAATTACAGTGTTAACACTTTGAGCGTAATGAATCGTTGCGCCGACGTACATCGGACACCAGTGCCCGGCCAGCCGCTCATAGAGATGGCTTAAAGGTAGAAATGACAGGAATGTGTCTGTGGACCGGAGCTTTAGCTGTGCTTCCGAATAAACGATATCATGAATAAATCCGCGATGATTCAGCATAACTCCTTTTGGGTTACCAGTCGTACCGGAGGTATAAACCAAACTGCAGGTTGATTCCGGATCGATTGTATCCATACTTTGTTTAAAGAAATCAGGATGATCTTTCTGATATTCCTTTCCGAGATTAAGCAATTCATTATAATAGACAACTTCACGGATATCTGATTCCACCATTTCGAAAGTAATAATAAATTCAAGATTCGGGAGAGCAGTATCAATTTGTTGAATTTTGTCGAACTGTTCCTGATTCTCGACGAAAATTGCCCTGGTTTCGGAATCCTTCAGGATATATTCAATCTGGTTTGGGGGAAGGGTTTGATAAATCGGCACTGTGATACCCTGCAGACAGAAGATTGCAAAATCGCTGATCGGCCACTCCGGTCTATTGTTGGACAAAATGGCGATTTTGTCATTTGCTTTCAGACCAAGTTTGGCCAAACCGTTTGTGACCAGCTGAACCTGGATACCCAATTCACGATAGGTAAAGGTTTGATAGGATTCACCTTTTTTGATTTTTAAGGCAATGTGATCCGGGTACTTTTCAATTGTGTTGGCTAACATGCCTGGAATTGTTTTAAACATAGCGACTCCCTGGATTGTTAAAGAGACAATCCGCTTATTTTGGTTTCGATTTTATAGACCGCGTTGGTTTCAACTTCGGTCAGAAACAGGGTTTTCAGGTTTTTTCCGCCAAATTCGAGATTGCTTGGCTTTTTCCCGGGCGCTTCGATTTTTGATAAAATATTGCCCTTCGGTGATACCATATAGACGGCCGAACCGCCAAAATGAGCGATATACAGGTTGCCGGCTTTATCAAATGCGATACCGTCGGGATCGCCGCCGGGAAGTGTGATAAATACCCTGGGCTCATCGTAGACCTTACCTTTTTTGTAAGGAAATTTCAATATGCGATTAAAGGCCGACTCGCTAACGAACAACCACTGATTATCCGGTGAAAATGCGATTCCATTTGGAAATGCAATATCGGATAAAACAATCGTCGTCTCTCCTGAAACCGGATCAATTTTATAGACGACGCCATCGGGATTGGAATTGTCGTAGTGAAAGGGATCGGTAACATACAGAAAGCCGTCGGGCCCCATGGTGATGTCGTTCGGACGTTTTAAAGTGCGCTCCGGAGTTCCTCTGCTTAGAATGGTAATGTTTTTTCCATCGTCGATTTTCAGAATGGCGTTTCTTTCAAATTCACAGGCATAAAGGCAACCTGCCTTATGGAGGAGTCCGTTTGTGCGGACAAAATCGGGCAACAGATCGGATTGTTCCAGGTATTTTTCCACATTGCCGCTTCGCACATTAACTTTGGCCATCCAGTTGCCCTTGCAGTTGGAAACATATAGGGCAGCCTTTCCGTCCCAGGCCGGACCTTCGGGAAAGTTAAACCCCGTGCATACCCTTTCCCATTTTCCCTGGGGAATGACGGATTTGGGACTGCAGGATATAAATATCATGGAAAACAGACCGACAATGATCAGATGAAACCGAGTCATTTTCTATCCGCTGGTGAAAAAATCCAGGATATTGCCAAGCGTGTTGCTGTCGGCTTTGTAAAGTTCGGTATAACGACAGCGCGTGCAGGTAACCGCTGTAAATTTGACATTCTGAATATCGAAAATTTTTGCCAGAAAACTGCCGGTTGTGCGGATTTCCGATGATTCGTACTGGGAATTTCCGCATTTGGGGCATAGATAAACTTTAGATTTATCCATATAAACCTCGCATTAATTGCTATTCAGTTCCATATATTCTGTCTCCGGCGTCACCAAGTCCCGGTAATATATAGGCGTGATCATTCAATTCGCGGTCAAGAGCGGCCGTGAAGATGGGTACCTCGGGATGATCGGCAATAATCCGTTCCACTCCTTCCGGTGCAGCCACCAGGCATACAAAGCTGATATCCTTTACATTGCGCTGTTTGATAAATGTCAGCGCCGCCGATGCACTGCCCCCGGTTGCCAGCATCGGGTCAATCAGAATTACTTTTGTTTCGGAGAGGTTTGGCGGAAATTTGGTGTAATATTCAACGGGTTCAAGTGTATTTTTAGCCCGATAAAGACCGATGTGACCTATCCGGGCACGGGGAATCAGTTGATGAATACCGCTGACCATACCGAGACCGGCCCGCAGAATGGGAACGAGAGTAATCTCCTTGGATAATTTATATCCGGTTGTTGTTTCCAGAGGTGTTGAAACTTCTACTTCGACGGTGTCGGTATTTCGGAAAACTTCATAGACCATTAGCGAGGCAATTTGATTCAGCAGCGTCCGGAACATATAATTATCGGTATTGACATCCCGCAATATCGTCAGCTTTGTTTGAATCAGTGGATGCTGGATGATCGTCAGGGTTGGATATTTTTCAAGGTTCATAATCATGTCTCGTTTTGAAAGTTCTCAATTTTCTGCTCAATGTCATTCATCTGCTTTGACAGACTGTTCAATCGAAATTCGATGGAGTTAAGTATCCAGAATTGAAAATGTTCCACTTTTGTCTGTTTGTAGATCATCCAGACGATTTTTATGGAGACAACAAGAATACCAAACTCGATGGAAAACAGCGGCGGCAACGGCAGACTGACATGATATACATGTCGCATAATATCAAAAATAAATAGCGTAATGACAAGAGCCAAGAAGAGCAAATTGATGATTAAATCCTGTTTCGCCGAACCTTTTCCACCTATCTGTCCGATAAGATTGCGAATTTTTTCCTTTTCCTGCCTGAAATGTTCCAGCTCATTTTCGAGACTGACGTTGTCATCGATGATCATATCACTATCCTGTTTTCATTTTTCCGCAACACTTTTTCCATGCAATAATCTACCAAAAGTCAGGAAAGAATGCACCTAACAAATTCTTTTTTAAAAGAGTTTAAACAGATAAGGATTTCCATTACACATTTACCATAATAATTACTATTTTATCAATGATGAAAAAAAATCGTTTTTCAGACTCAAATCATTCTGCTAAAAAAGAGGGAAAAAATCATGACTGACAAAATGGTAGAGCGTTTTCTTCGCTATGTAAAAATCGACACTCAATCTCAGGAGGGTGTTGAAGATCGATATCCCAGTACGGAAAAACAGAAAGACCTGTTAAAATTACTTGTGGAGGAATTAAAGGATCTGGGTCTAAAAGATGCCGCAATGGATGAGTTTGGGTATGTCATGGCGACCTACCCATCGAACCTGAGTCCCGATGAAAGTGCAAAAGTTCCGACGATTGGTTTAATTTCACATGTGGATACCTCCCCGGAAGTCAGTGGGGCTAATGTCAAGCCGATTATCCATGAAAATTATCAGGGTGACGATATCGTATTGCCCGGCGATCCGTCACAGATTTTGCGCTTTAATGAAAATCCGTCCTTAAAGAATCATATCGGTCACGATATCATTACTTCCGACGGTACGACACTTCTTGGAGCCGATAATAAAGCGGGTATTACCGAAATTATGACTCTGCTGGAGTATCTGAATGATCATCCTGAAATCAAACACGGAACTTTGCGGATTGGCTTTACGCCTGATGAAGAGGTGGGAAACGGAACGAAGTTTTTCGATGTGAAAAAGTTTGCCGCCGACTATGCTTACACTGTTGACGGCGAAACCGTAGGTGAAATTGAGAACGAAACCTTTAATGCGGCAGCGGCAACGTTTACCGTCCATGGAATCAATGTTCACCCGGGCTATGCCAAAAATAAACTCGTGAATGCCATCAAGATAGTCTCTGATATTATCATGGAATTAAATTCCGACCCGGCACCGGAAACAACCGAAAAACGGGAAGGCTATCTGCATCCCTATGTTCTTGAAGGGGGTGTTGAAAAAGCCAGCGTCAAGTATCTGATCCGGGATTTTGAAAAAGCCGGTATGGACGAAAAAGCCGAGCGGCTTAAATCTGTCAGTGCATTAATGGCCGAACGTTATCCGAAGGCCAGGATTGAACTGGAAATCAAAGATTCCTATCAGAATATGAAAGTGAAACTCGATGAAGATCCGCGGGTCGTAGAGTACGCTCTCGAAGCTGTCAGTCGTGCCGGGATTGAACCGCAACTGCAGTTAATTCGGGGAGGTACCGACGGTGCCAGGCTCTGTTTTATGGGATTATTGACACCGAATATTTTTACCGGTGGACATAATTTTCATGGCAAACTGGAATGGATTGCGGTGCAGGCCATGGAAGAAGCCGTGGACACTTTAGTTCAATTAGTCCAAATATGGGTCGAGAAAAGTCTTGAAAAATAAAATTCTTTCCTTCATTGTTCTTTTCACCGCTTTCACAAGTTTGAATGCGGAAATACTCGAAAGTACTCAAGTCGGTCCGGGAGTAACTTATTATCATGATTTTCGTTCAAACGGTCCCTGGCATCTTTATATTCTGGAAGTCGATCTGAATAATCAGTGGATTGATGTAGAGACAATCAAATCCGGTGATTTGTTGTATGCCTATGAGAAACCGTCATCCATGAGCAAACGAAGCGATCGGGAAGAGCATCGGATTGTCGGTGCAATCAATGGCGATTTCTATGATTCCGGCGGAATTCCGATAAATGCTCAGGTTCTTCAGGGTGAATTATTGCGTCGACCGATTGAGCGGGAAGAATTCGGGGTGACTGTGGATAAAAAACCCTTTATCGGGATATTTTCCTTTAACGGAACGGTATGGTGTAAAAATGGAGCGTCTGTCCCGATCAACGGAGTAAATGAAACCCGGTTAACCGATAATCTGATTGTCTATAATAAGTATATGGGGCACAGTACCGGAACAAACGAATGGGGATGCGAAGTTCTGGCTAAATATATAGATGCTCCCGCTATCAACGATACAGTGTTCCTGAAAATTACCGGGATTGACACTGTTATGGCTACAGGCCATGGAAATAACACTATTCCGTCCAACGGATTGGTGTTATCCGGACACGGTGTTTCCCGGGATTTTCTCAAAGAAAATATTGTTCTGGGCGATACGATTAAGATGCTGCTTTCCTTGCCGCCGGAATCAAGGGCAATCAAGGAACTAATCGGTGGAGGCCCGGCCCTGATCAAGGATGGAGTCGTTGTGGTTCCGGGCGGGAGTTTTTCCACAGATCGTCATCCCCGCACCGCCATTGGTTTTTCTCAGGATTCGACGATGCTGTATCTTTTTGTGGTGGATGGTCGACAATCCGGATTCAGCGTTGGGATGTCGCTGTTTGAATTGGCGGATTACATGCTGGAGTGGGGTGTCTATAACGGAATAAATATGGATGGCGGCGGATCATCGGCTATGGTTGTCAGAAATGCCGTTAAGAACAGCCCTTCGGATTCCGGCGTGGAACGCTCGGTTAGCAATGCATTGATGATTGTCAGCAAGGCGCCATCCGACAGTTTAGCCCATATTCGCATTTTGCCGAGAGAGGTGTATCTGTTGACGGAAACCGGAAAACAATTTCAAATCAATGCCTTCGACCAATATTATAACCCGATAGCCTATCGGGAGGACTTATTACAGTGGAGTTGTCCGTCAAATCTCGGTTGTATCGACGCTGCCGGAAAGTTTACGGCCGGTACGGATACCATTTCGGCATTTGTCTATGCAAATATCGGTGATATCCGCGATTCCGTATTGGTTCACGTGACTCGAATAGATTCCATTGAACTGCAGCCTCGCCCGGTGATTCTGAAAATCGGGGAAAAGCAACAGATATATGCAACTGCACTGGATAATTATTCAAATGTAATTGATTTGTCACCGGATAAATATTCATGGTCGGTTAGCGGAGATGCGGGTTCGATCAGCAGTACGGGATTGTTTTCGGCTGAGAAGGTTGGCAATGCGGAAATAACGGCTGAGTATCGTGAAATTACCGGTTCCACAGATGTTTCCGTCGGTGTCGCTGCAAGTGTCGTAATTGATGATTTTGACAATGTCAATAACTGGTCCTTATCGGGTAGCAGGGTCGATCTGAATGCCTGTACGATCAGTCCGTCCTATTCGGTTTATAAGTCCTTTCCGAGTTCCGGACAACTGGATTATCGATTGACGACCGGTGGCACCAGTGTTTTGTATATGAATTGTTCGGTCCAGATTTCAGGCACGCCGGATGCCATCAGCATTGAAGTTTACGGTGATGGCAAAGGGCATTGGCTCAGAGGTGAGTTTCGGGATCGCGACGGGGAAGTATTTCTGGTAAATTTCACGGAGGCAGATCCGGGAATCGATTGGTCCGGGGAATGGAAAAAGCTGGAAGTTTCCCTTGATAATGCCATTGCCAGCTGGGCAAATCCATCGGCTGTGTTGAACTATCCGATTACATGGAAAAAGATATATCTTGCGGAAACGGATGAGGGTAAAAAGGATAGCGGCACTATTTTCTTCGATGATTTTACCATTCACTTTATCGATGTGAATTCAGTTAATGAATCCAACCGGCAGATCGGTAATATTTTCCATTTGGAAAGAATGTATCCCAATCCCTTTAACGCTTCATCCAATTTTCAGATTCAGTTAATCGATAGCGGTGATATCACTTTTTCATTTTATGATATCAATGGGAGATTGGTTGATAAAATGCTATTATTGAATAAAGAACCGGGCAGATATGTCGTGTCCTGGACACCATCGTCCTTACCCTCGGGAATCTATTTGTATACAATTAACATGAATTCGCAGAAACTACAGGGTAAGTGTCTGTTAATTAAATAAATATGATAATAATGATTAATATGGGAGCGCGGTATGGTAAAACGAAGTCTGAAAACATTATTGTTGATCGTTTTTGTTATCGGACTAACAATGTTGATGATTAGCTGTGGAACTAAGATGATTCAAAGCAAAGCCGATATAAATTATGTTAAGGGTGAACTGGATAAACTGGCGCCCGTGGAATTAGATGCCGATTTATCCGGTTTAAAACCTAGCGACTATCGGGTGTTGAC
>QNCV01000047.1 GCA_003645845.1 Fidelibacterota bacterium
CGCCTTTGAGACTGTTCCTGACCATTTTAATAATCGGGTATTTTAGGGTATCCCCCGATATAAAATACTCGTTATTACTAAAAACGACCTGGTCTCTATCATTCACAATGTATAGTTCCCGCGCTCCAATGGATATCTCTGTTGATATAAAATCAATAATGGAATTCAAATTAAAGACGCCCCGCAAAACAGCACGCTGGCCATCTCCCCACTGAATAGGAACTTCGATAGGCAGGACCAGCTGTTTACTGTTGGGCAGATTCACCGGATCCCGGATAATATACTTCTCACCTTCCATCCTGTCCGAAAATTGAATCAACCGAGCTACCCGATCGGGGTCCTGATTATAGAGTTGTATTACCAGATCATTTTTCATTGTCGAAAGTTGTTCACCGGAATCCGAAAGTTTTAAAGTCAGTATAATTAAATCATTGATCTGGTTGAGCTTGGCATTCAGAAGAGCATTGATTATTTCCAAAGACAAATCCGGATTACTTTCAATGTACTCTGTCGTTGAAGTTAAATTCGATAACCAGTTGCCAATATATACCTCATCGACAGTCCGCCGCAGCTGATCGATAATGAGATAATACTCCTCATTCAGAACGCTTTTCAGTTCATCTTCCGCTCTCTGCATGGTAAAATATTCCGCAATAATCAACGGAATCATTGTGACGATAAAAAATGCCAGCAGGAATTTTTTTAATAATGAAGGTTTGAAAATTTTAGATAATTTCAATTGTACTTTTCCCCTCAGCCGTCAATTATGGATAATCGGCCTGATTTCCGAGATAATCCCGAATGGTCAACTCATTAAATTGTAATTTTCCCTGAACACCCGGTGGAATCATTAATGTCCCCGAGTAAATACCGCTGGAGTTCAGACATAACATTCCGGAAAAGCTCTGATTGCCGCCACTGATTCCCAGATTAAATTTCCCGTTGCGGGCCAATCCCACTCCCTCATCCCGGGCAGCGACTTTGATCCGAACAATTTCACCGCCACTAACCTGTTGCGGCACTATTTGCGCATTGACAATTTCAGGTTTTTCAGTATCTTTGAATATTTCAATTTCAATAATGGATTCATTACCGGCTAAATCCCGGGCAGTCAGCTCCAGATAATTGTCACCCTCTTTTAGCGCCAAATTAGTAGTAAAATGCCGTTCATGGACCGGTATTTCATGCTGGTTTAAAATAATTTGACAATCTTCACTGACGGTGCCGTTAATTTTATAGTTTGCTTCACTGGTAAACGACGGAATATCTTCGATTTCCACATCCGGTTCGGTTTCATCGAGAATCAGCTCCACATTCACCGACTGAGTTTTTCCTGTGGGTGATTGCGCCTCAACCGTCACCTTATTCCTGCCATTGGCTAAATTGACGATGTAATTAAAACGGTAATCAACCAAATCCATCAATTTTCCGTCTATTTTTATCTGACATCCGGGCAGAGTTGCACCCGTCAGACTGTATTCCCGGACATTCGTATAACGCTTATCAGGACCATCGAGCATGATCAATTTGTCGTCGGCATTGTAATAAACAATTCGCTCGGTTTTCGAAACATTCCCGGCTTTATCCATCGCCTGAATAATCAAAGTGTTCTTCCCCGGACGCAGTTGATAACGGTGGCTGAAACTTCCGTCCGGTGCAATAGATACAGAATCCTGATTAACTAAAATCACTACTTCGGCTTCAGCGTCACCGGAAACAATCACCGTTGACTGATAAACACTCGCCTCGTTTTCAGGTTCATTCACCAGTAAAAACGGCGGCGTGACATCCCTGTCAATATAAAACTCGACAGGTCTGGAAAAGGCGCCGATAAAATTTTCTCTATCAATGGATGCTATCCGAAAATAGAATACACCCGTGCCGGGGGATTCCCATTTAAAAACCGATTTTCCGATAATCTTCCGATCGACAATATTATTGGAAAAGGTTCTTGTATCGGAAATTTGCAGATGATAACCCTTAGCGCCGCTGACCGGTTCCCAGTCTATTGATATCGTACCGGTAAAATATTTCGCTTTCGGTGTTGGCAATATTACCGTCGGGGGATCTAATAATTTACGGGCCTCTTTCGGTTTCTCCCCCGGAGCAACTGACGTTCCCTCATTTCTCCCGATCGTCACCAGGGCGCCGGCCGCTTTTACATCGATTTCGCCGTCATAGTTCGCAAATTTTGACACTTTATTTTCATCCCGGGATGTCCGAAAACTCCGGGAGCGAATATCCGTCTCAACGTCCGGTGTCGATACATTAACCTGATTCCTTTTATTCTGCGACGTCAGATAGGCCATGATATCGCCCTGCAACACAACCACGCTCGAGGTATTGGTATTTTTAATTAAATCCCGTTTCATGGCTTCGATGACAGCCAGTGAGTTTTCACTCAGATTCAGTTTGCTACCGTCAATAAAGGATATCTCTCCCGACGCGCTGCTGAGGGTCCGGACGTGTTCTTTTTCAATGAGTTCCTGGTTCTTTTCAGCGTTATACCAGAGAGTCTGGTCCTTTTTACGCGATTGCACCCTGCCTTTTTTCTCGGATAATATGGCTGAAATCGACTGAATCCGCTTGGCATTCGTCTGTTGAATGGCATTGTTGGCTGCCGCAACCGCTTCATTCGCCCGCTTCAGGGCAAGGTCAAGTTGCCCCTCTTTTTTTAATTTTACCGACTCTTTTTGAGCCATTATCGCCTTTTCCACCAGATCTTTGGCCAGAATACCGGCGCCCTCTTTATTGGCTTTGGTGATTGCCTTTTGGGCGTTCTCAATCTGTCGTGAGATGCGCTTATACAGCCCAACCGGAATTTTCAACTCTGCACCGATATCCACATCGCTTACAGATTTATACCCGTTATATAAAAGAATTAATTCCCAATCGTTGGGTTCACCAAAATATTTAATTGCCAGAGATCGAAGGGTCTCGTCACTTTTCAGGGTCACCGTAACAACATCATCTGCAGCAAATGCGGCGACCTGCATTATTATTAAAAATAATCCCCAAAGCCCGATACGTTTAAACATCAATTTTTTCCAATCCGGTATCTCAATTTGCCTGAATAAATACATAATGCCTATCGGCAACCCTATCCAAAATAATTTACATTTAATTTATAACATTTGTTTAAATATTACTTATATAATTCTAACAGTCAAGCACTTTTGTACGCGTTGGAAGAATTACAAGGCGTTCTGAATCCCTGTTTCTCCGTCGAACGGTTCAAATATACTTATAACTGTGAAACAAAATATTTTGCCGTCAGTTTTTCGCCGGTTGCCCGTATAATCATTTCATCCCAGCGATAGCGGTTGCCCGGAAGAAAAACATTGTTGATGAAATAGCGACCAATTTCGGGATTGTCCATATAGCGAATTTCCTTGACATTATCCAGTCCCTGGCTGACGGCAATCGCATGTCGGAATTGGGCTTCCAGTAAACCGCCCAGCTGATAATTATGATAATAAACCGGATAGAGGCATATATGTATTTTAGCCGCATAATCCGGCAGATCACGATTCTCAGGTCTCCGGATCATCTGATACTTCTCAACCATATCCCACCAGAGTTTGTTTAAATCCTGGTCCGGGTTTGCATATAATTCACGCTCAAAATTCAGCATGACCAACGACCAGCGGGCAAAAATCAATTTTTCCATTCGCATGGTTTTATCCGTAAGATCAGTAATCTGCTTTTTCTGTTTATCGTTCAGATTCAGCGCTTTTTGCATCCAGTTCGGATTCTTTGACAAACGTTCAAAGAAAATGGCCACTGCTTCGGTTGTAAAGGAATGTGCCGGTCCTCTGAGAAGATAAGGCGCCGAATAATCCTGCTTCAGATCATAGACGGCGTGTCCCAGTTCGTGCAAAGTCGTTGACATCCATGCTTCCGTTGGTTTGACATTCATCATAACCCGAACGTCGCCCTCATGGTCAATATCGGTACAGTAGGCATGGGGATATTTACCCTCCCGCTCATACAAATCGCTGTTTGCCAGAATCCGATCCACATCGATACCGATTCCATGGTAAAACTGGCGCGCTATTTCAACCACGTCTTTGTCTTGATAATACTGATCCAGATTCACATCGGTAATCACCGGCGCTTCCTGAAAAAAAGGATCGGAGTAGTGCCATGGACGTAAATCTTCGACGGAAATACCGAAACGTTTCGCAAGCGCCCGGTCGATTTCCTTTTTAATATCAATAAAGGGCTGGCGAGTCTGTTCATCCAATTCGTCAAAAATGCGTTTGATTTCTGAGGGGTCCTGTTCGCCGACAATCAGCTGCATTTCGTAAAAGTTTTTAAAACCGACCGCACGGGCTGATTCATTACGCAATTTGACAAGGGTTAAAAAATCATCTTTAACCAAAGGGGCAACCTGTTTGGAAGCCTCCCATGCTTTTCGGCGTAAAACCTGATCGGTACTGGTAGACAGAATCTCTTTGATATCATTACCACTGACTTTTTTCCCGTCAATTGTACCCCGGAATGTATTAAAGCGCTGTTCAACCTCGGTAGATAGTTTTGTAATTTTATTCAGCAGATCCGGATCGGTCTGATTGGCCAGAAAAGATGAGTATAATACCTCGATTTGGCGGGCGATTTCAGGATTTTTAATTCTGGCCTCTTTAAAAGTCTTCAACTGTTTATAGGTATCCGGATTTGAATATATTTTTGTCAGCTCCATATCAAGTTGTGCATATTTATCATAATACTGATCTTCACCGGTGGCGGTTGCGTTCCAGTAAGCAAGATTGCTCTCCTTAACCAGGGGTTTTATTTGAACAACGAGACTATCAATTAACTGTTGGGCTTTCATCTCAGTCTTAGACGGTTGCTGTGCGCAGGAAACAATAAAGGCCGCCAGAGCACATATAGATATCATTCGCTTCATTTGCTACCCCCTCTAATGTTAATTGAACCTTTTTCATGAGAAAATTTAGACATGAGATTCATATTTTACAAGTATCTCGACAGGAAAAACCGACCAGATGTAAAGATAATCGATTTCTATTTGCATTGATGACAACTCTTATTCAGCGAGGATATTTTTATTGCAATATTTTTATTCGGTAGATAAATTGATTTCAACATTGGAGGATGATACCATATCGCAAAATAATGCATCATTTTTAAACTGTTAGAGACTACGGGGTTGCCGATGAAAGTAAAATTCTGGGGTGTAAGGGGATCCATACCATCACCACCTACAGATAAGCAGATTCGTCATAAAATTAAAAACATTATGCATGAAATCAGGAGTCAAAAACTTGACAATCAACATGAAATAGATTCCTACATTGACAATCTCTCACCTGTTAAAGCCGGTATTGTGGGCGGCAATACCGCCTGTGTTGAGGTGAGGGTCAACAATCAGATAATCATATTCGATATGGGTAGCGGATTAAAAAACCTGGGGAATTATATCGTTAAAAATGATCAGAATTCCAAAGGGCTCGATCTGCATATTTTTCTGTCACATACTCATTGGGACCATATCCTTGGATTCCCGTTTTTCGCTCCGGCATTTTTCCCGAATAACAGATTACATTTTTACAGCGGACATCCAAATCTCAGGGAGCGTCTCGAAATTCAGCAGGATTTCAGATTTTTCCCCGTCGCCCTGGATCACATGAGCGCGAAGAAAGATTTCACTCAGCTTGAACATAACAGTACAATTAAAATCGGAGAGGTTGAAATCACCAACTTGCCTCTCTATCACCCCGGTGGTTCTTTCGGATATCGTATCGATTACAAAGGGAAATCTTTTGTGTATGCCACGGACTCGGAATACAAGGATTTAAAGGAAAGCAATGTCCGGAATCATCTGATTTTTTTTAACAATGCGGATTTGCTGGTATTTGACGCCCAATACACCTTCGAGGAGGCTATCCATAAAGAGGACTGGGGACATAGCTCCGCTCTGATCGGGGTTGATTTTGCGGTACAGGCAAATGTCAAACGACTGGCGCTTTTTCATCATGAACCGGAGCGGGATGACTATGAAATTGAGAGCATTCTGAAAAAATCCATCGATTACCGGAAAATTAACTATCCCGACAAACTTTTTGAGATATTTCTTGCCATTGAGGGTTCCGAGTATATCCTCTAGCAGGTATCATCTATGGAAAATATCATTTCTATTCAGATTCTGAATAAAATACCGGAAATTAAACGGGTTTGTGACGCCGTTGCCGATTTCAACCGTCAACATTCCTTATCGGAAAAAATCATCTTTACGTTTCATCTGGCAATCGATGAAATATTGACCAATATTATATCCTACGGTTATACCGACCAGAATGACCACAATATCGATATTCACTATTCCCTTAAGAAAAATCAGCTGAAACTTAAAATCACTGATGACGGTAATCCCTTCGATCCTACTCAGGCGCCGAAACCCGATCTAAAATCGGATCTTGAGCATCGTAAAATCGGTGGTCTGGGAATTTACCTGATTAAAAATATGATGGATGATATAAAATACAGTTCCGAAAATGGAAAAAATACTTTAGTTTTGACAAAGAAATGTGATTATAAATAATTGATAAAAGAGGATAGCAATGCAAGTTAAAATTGAGAAAATCGAGAATATTTATATCTTTTCTATTGAAGGCAATCTTGATTCCAATACCGCCGGTGATCTTGAAAAAAAACTGATTCCTGTCATCGATCCCAACAATACAAGATTTATTCTCGATTTTTCCGAACTGAACTACATCAGTAGCGCCGGATTGCGCGTTCTTCTGAGTGCAGCTAAAAAACTGAATCAATTCCGGGGAAAATTAATTCTTTGTTCGGTTAAAAAAGATATCAAAGAGGTCTTCGAGATTGCCGGATTACTCCCGATTTTTCCAATTGTCGATGATCCGGAAGCAGCTGCTCAGAAAATACTTCAGTAATAGATTTCGATAAAAAATATCAGCGATACGTTGGCCAGCGTTCCTTCCAACGAATAAGAGTAATATTTTCGCCCATTATCTCCGAGAGAGCCCCGATACGAAGAGCATTGTGGTTGCATTCGAGCACCAAATCCGACCCATTCAGAAAACCCTGAGGTTCGCTATCCCGGTAAAACATGGCAACTCTGTCCTCATTGATGACATAATCACCCTGAAAAAAATAATAGTCACTGACGATAATTTTATTACCTCCGGCTGAGTAATAATATCCCCGATCCAGAACAGCATTCTTCAGGTAATAATCGGTCTCTTCAAAGTAGTTCAATTCCGGCAATGGAATCCTGTCAACTTCCTTGAAAATTGGTCTGCCCAACATCTCCGCCGCTGCAGCGGTGAAGGTATTCAGATTGCCGCCGATCCACTGCATGGTCTGATGATCCTGCCAATTTATTGTAAAGGAAACCGGGTTTCCGATCAATGGAAGATTTCGGAAAAGCAGCACATTGTCAAGCAATCGGGAACCCGTCCGACCACGGTAGCTGATCCGGTAAACGCAATCATTGAGTCCACCATAATCAATTGTATTCATTACTTTAAACCGACTGTTTGCTCCTCCGGAAGACACCAACTCATTGCCATGATACAATTCAACTTTTAAGCGAATGGTGCCGGGAAATAATTCTCCGTAATTTTCAAGAGATCGCAGGTCCATAACCCTTTGATCATTCCAATTTTTAATCGGAATCTCCCGATAAGGAATATAGGCGTAAGGAGTAACATAGCCGGGATGATTCAGATACATGGTATCCAGATTAGTCGGTTGAATAAGATACCAGCGAACGGTAATATTTCCGTCAAGAAACTTCTCAAGTGGGAAAATCAATTCGTTCCGTAACGTATCCCCCTGATCAATTACCTTATGACAGGAAGAGATATATACCGATGAATACAGACCCTCCGGTCGGACCTCGGCAATAAATGAAAGCCTCAGATTATCACCCTTATCAGCAATAACTGAAGTCGTATTCCAGTAGTCACTGAAGTTGCGATTACCGATTATTTTAATATTCAGCAGGCGGGTCTGCGCCATCAACTCACTTCCGGCTAAAATCATTAAAATAATGATCAGGCTGAATTTTATTCTTTTCAGGATATTCTCGCTCACAACAGAAATATACATAAAAATCTTCAATTATTGAATGCTTGGGAAATATAATCCGAGTCATTTACAACCTTATTATCGTTGCATGGCTCATAATCTTTGTCCAGCCATTCATTGCTCTGCCGGGCAGGCTGTTCTTCGATGTAATAAGCATTCAAAACAGAAATCCGGAACAAGACAATAAATATTGAAAAATTGAAATTTATCCTACCACCCTACAATTGGATTTATTAACTTTAATAAGTGAGTATTTTTCCGCAAAAATTCGCATTTAATTTAAGTTTCAATTATACTGAGAGGTCATTTTAACAATTAAATGGACGAGGTGATTTATGCCTAATGCCAATTTTTCCTTACCGGATCCTGTCAATGAACCGATCAAAGCTTATCGGTTGGGCAGTCCGGAACGAGCCGAGCTGAAAGCAATGCTTAAAAAAATGTCGAATGAACAAATCGAAATTCCACTGATTATCGGCGGTCAGGAAATCAAGACCGGTAATATGGGAAAATGCGTCATGCCCCATGATCATCAACACGTTTTGGCAAGTTTTCATAAAGCCGGGCCAAAAGAAGTGGAGATGGCGGTGGAAGCATCACAGAAGGCGTGGAAAACGTGGTCTAATCTCTGTTGGTGGGAACGGGCAAGCATTTTTAAAAAAGCGGCTGCCTTACTCGCCGGGCCATGGAGACCTGTACTGAATGCCGCTACGATGCTTAATCAAAGTAAAAATGTATTTCAGGCTGAAATTGATTCCGCTTGCGAATTGGTTGACTTCTGGAATTTCAATGTCAAGTACATGGAACAGATTTACGAACAGCAGCCGTTTTCACCTTCCGGTCAATGGAATCGGGTCGAGCAACGCGCATTGGAAGGATTCGTTTTTGCGGTAACACCTTTCAATTTTACATCCATCGCCGGAAATCTGCCGACTTCACCGGCAATGATGGGCAATACGGTACTCTGGAAACCCGCATCATCCGCTGTATTTTCCGCTTATTATCTGATGAAATTATTTGAAGACGCCGGATTACCACCAGGAGTTATCAATTTTATCCCCGGCAGCGGTAAAGATGTCGGACCGAACGTACTCTCTAATCCAAAACTTGCGGGAGTACATTTTACCGGTAGTACCGCCGTATTTCAGAGTATGTGGAAAATCATCGGCGAAAATATTGCCAACTATAAAACCTATCCGAGAATTGTGGGTGAAACCGGTGGAAAGGATTTCGTTTTTGCACACAAAAGCGCCGATCCGGATGAATTGAATACGGCGCTGATTCGTGGCGCCTTTGAATATCAGGGTCAAAAATGCTCGGCGGCTTCCCGGGCGTACATTCCAAAATCAATCTGGCCTGCAATAAAAGCCAAACTCATTAATACTATTAAATCGATTGCGATCGGTGATGTTCAGGACTTCCGCAATTTCTTCAACGCCATTATTGACCGGGCTGCTTTCGAAAATATCAGCGCCTATATCAACTTTGTAAAAAATTCCAATGATGCCGAAATAATTGTCGGTGGCAATACCGACGATTCCGTCGGCTATTTTATTGACCCCACTATCATCGTCGCAAAGGATCCTCATTTCAAAACAATGGAGGAAGAAATCTTCGGTCCGGTTTTGACAATCTATGTCTATGATGATGATAAATTTGAAGATACTCTCCGTCTATGCGATGAGACCTCACCCTACGCTCTGACCGGAGCCATTTTTGCCAAAGACCGGGAGGCTGTTTCATTGGCATCAAATATCCTGCTTCATTCTGCCGGTAATTTCTATATCAATGATAAACCCACAGGCGCTGTGGTGGGTCAGCAACCCTTTGGCGGCAGCAGGGCTTCCGGCACCAACGATAAAGCCGGCAGCATGATCAATCTGCTGCGATGGGTATCACCACGAACAACAAAAGAGACTTTCGTTCCACCAAAAGACTATCGATACCCATTTATGGAAGAGTAATCGAAACTTTTCACCTTGTTAAAAAGCCCCGACAAAAATCGGGGCTTTTCAATTTAGCAGAAATCTACTCACCGATTACTTTAATCAGGTATCGTTTGGGGCGCTTACCGTCAAACTCTCCATAGAAGATCTGTTCCCAGGGTCCGAAATCAAGTTTACCATCGGTGATGGCAACTACAACTTCACGCCCCATGATCTGCCGTTTCAGATGGGCGTCGGCATTGTCTTCAAAACCGTTGTGGTGATATTGGGAATGCGGTTTTTCGGGCGCCAGTTTTTCCAGCCAGGTTTCGTAATCCTGATGCAGACCGGATTCGTCGTCATTAATGAAGACGCTGGCAGTAATGTGCATGGCGTTTACCAGGCAAAGCCCCTCTCTGACTCCGCTTTCCCGCACAACATCTGCAACTTGTGGCGTAATATTGACAAACGCCCGGCGCCGCGGGACATTCAGGGTAATATGTTTTGTTAATGATTTCATAATTGATCTCCATTTTTTATCGTTTTTACAACGGAAAAATAGAATATGGTTTTGATAAATGCAAGCAGGGGCACAATGTATTGTGCCCCTGTTTAACTATTTTGATTGTCAGTTATCTAACTGACCTGGTCAATCGCCCATTTTAAGGCATTCTGGAGAATGTCTTTGCCTGGCACATCAATATATCCATCGTCAATCAGCGACTTGGCCATGTTGCGTGAATATTCAATATCCCGCTGGGCCCATTCAAAGGCTTCATCCCTGGTAATAATATTTCGGGCGACACCGTCTTTGATCGCCTGCATGGCGACATCGGCAGCCTCTGTTGGAAATACCGCAGCTTCATCCATGGTGGGCACGATATTTTCCGGATTGATTCCACGTGCTTCCGCATAATCGGCCAACGACTTTGCTGCGGCAATCGCCATCTCATCGGTGACTTTCCGGGCTCGAACCATTAACGCACCCTTCAAAATCCCCGGAAATCCCAGTGAATTATTAACCTGGTTCGGAAAATCACCACGACCGGTGGCAACGATAAAGGCGCCGGCCTCTTTTGCCGCATAGGGATAAATCTCCGGCACCGGATTCGCACAGGTAAATACAATCGATTTATCAGCCATGGAACTGATCCATTCCGGTTTCACAGTATCAGGTCCCGGTTTTGACAGGGCAATCAGCACATCGGCATCTTTGCAGGCTTCAGCAATGCTATTTACACGATTGGGATTTGTCGCCTGACACAGTTCCCACTTGCGATAAAATCGCGGATCGGCTTTAATATCTTCACGTCCGGTATGCAAGCCGCCTTTTGAATCGACCAGAACCATCTTTTTCGGATCGCCGCCGGCCGCAATTATAATCCGGGCAATCGTCGTATTCGATGCACCGGCGCCCAGCATGGCTATTTTGACATCGCCAATCTTTTTGCCAGCCAATTTCAGAGCATTAATCAATCCGGCCAGAGTTACACACGCCGTTCCCTGGGCATCGTCGTGCCAGACCGGGATATCGCATTCTTCCCGCAACGTATCAAGCACTTTATAGCAATTCGGCTGTGAGATATCTTCGAGGTTGATGGCGCCGAAACTGTGCTGGCACATTTTAACAAAGTCGATGATTTTCTGAGGATCATTTTCGCCCTTTTCATTACGGCTGTCCACGCAAAGCGCTGTGGCATCCACGCCACCGAGATATTTCATCAGAAAGGCCTTGCCTTCCATTACGCCCAATCCTCCCGGCGGAGTTACATTGCCATCACCCAGAACGCGTGTGGAATCGCTGACGACCCCCACCAGATTGCCCCGATTTGAAAGTTCAAAAGAGGCGTCGTTATTGTCCCGGATAGTGGTCGATATTTTAGAAACACCCGGTGTGTACCAGACATTGAACCAGTTAAAACCGAAAACACCGGCTTTTGGTGCGGTCTGAATTTTCCCGCCGTAAAAGCGATGGGAATCTTCCGCTAATTTTTTCAGAAACAGGGTTTTTCCCTTGGCAATCTGTTCCTGTGAAAAATTTTCCGGAAAGACATCATTCAGATTTTTCAGATCCAGGCTAATTTCTTTCATCAAATACTCTCCTCACTGTTAATTATTATTTAAGTTAAATGTTTAAACCAGCGTTCCGAAATATTCCGTGGTTTTTTGTTTATATTTGACATGATCGGGTATGTAATCGGGCAGTATGATCGGTGCGATTTTTTTGCGCGGGATATCCAGGGCAGCTACCTCTTTCTCATAGTCGTAGACATGCTGCATGGTCAGCTTACCAAACTGTACGCCTTTTTTCGCCCGTTCGGATGCCCAATATCCGCTGCGCCGTCCAAAGACGATCAGATCCAGCTGGGAATTTCCCATCAGACGGTTACGTCCATGCACACCGCCAACCGCCTCGCCTGCAACGTAGAGACCAGGGATTTTTGTCTCGCTTTTATCGTCAATTTCAATACCGCCGTTCTGATAGTGCAGAGTCGGATATACCAACATGGGATATTTGACAATATCAATATTGAAACGCTTATACTGCCGCAGCATCGCCGGCAGGTTCTTCTGGATCGCACCCTCGCCGTTGATCAAGTCAACTAAGGGTGAATCCAGCCAGATGCCGACCTTACCTCTAGGTGTTTTGACGCCCTTGCCCCGCTCCGTGC
>QNCV01000048.1 GCA_003645845.1 Fidelibacterota bacterium
AAACAATCATAAAACAGTCTGACACACCATATCAATTACTTTCATGTAGTTTTCTTTTTCCTTGAATTTTCTAGCTCTCCGGAAATATATTCCAGGCAAACAATTGCGAGGAAAAATGCTTAAATCGGTATTCAAATGGTACATTTCAACATCGCTTCTCATCCGTCTTTTGGGCGGTTTTATCATCGGATCGGCCATTGGCAGTATCCTCTGGATTATCTCCGTTCATACCGGAAACCCTGTCGCAGAGTCGTTAGCGCCCTTCATTTCACCCTTTGGTTCGATACTGATTAATTTACTTAAGATGATCGTCATTCCGGTGATCTTCTTCTCCCTTATCAGCGGGGCGGCATCCCTTCCCATCAAGCGTTTTGGAAAAATCGGTTTGAAAGTGATCGGCTGGTACCTGCTCTGCTCATTTCTGGCCGCTATTCTGGGCGCTCTGCTGGCGCTTCTGATCAATCCCGGTAGTTCCGGCAATCTGGAAGGCTGGCAAAAAATGATTGCAGCGCTTGGAATCCAGCCGAATGATCTGCTCGATACAGCGCCTGTACATAACCGCTTCTCATCTATTTTAATGAACATGTTTCAAAATCCCTTTGAAGCGCTGGCGACCAATAATTTTCTGGCAATTATCACTTTTTCCATTCTTTTCGGTCTCGCAATACGGATAATCCTCGAATCCTCGGAACACAATGAAAATCATATTCTTCGGCAACTACTGCAAATGATCGAAGCCGCCCGGGACGTCATTTTCAAAATCGTGGAATGGATCCTGGAATACTCGCCGATTGGTGTTCTGGCGCTCTCGATCAGTAATTTTGGTCTTTACGGTCCCAACATTGCCGGACCCTATGTCAGCGTCACATTAGGGGTAATCGGCGGTATTCTGACGATGATGTTTATCGTTTATCCGATTCTGCTCAGCATTGTCACCCGTCAAAATCCTTACCGTATCCTGCGCAATATGGACGAAGCAATTATTACGGCTTTCATTACCCGCAGCAGCGCCGCTACCCTGCCGGTTTCCCTGCACACTGTACAGGAAAAACTCAGGGTTCGGGGTGAACTGGCCAGTTTTTCCCTGCCCCTCGGTGCGACGATAAACATGGATGGCGTCTGCGTTCATCTGCCCATGTTTGCGGTGCTGGCAGCAAACATGTTCCATCTTCCCCTGACATTGCCAGGTCTGGTACTTCTTGTAATTACAACAGTCCTGGCATCAATCGGCGCCGGCGGTGTTCCCGGCGGCAGCATCATGCTTTTATTCATAATATTACAGACGATGGGGTTGGACAGCAGTCAGATTGCCGTGATTGTTGCATTGGCCATGGGCATTAACCCTATTCTGGATATGTTCGAAACATCCAACAATGTCACCGGCGATATGGTCTGCACCTACGCAGTAGCCCACAACGAAGATTTGATCGATTAAACCGAACAATAAAAACGAAACTATACCGACTGAATATACTTCTGTAATTGTTCTTCCGTTCCTCTGAGAGTTGTATTCGTACACTCCTGCTCGATCAGCAACCCATTTCTGATAAAATAGAGGCAAGTCTTCGCAACTGTCAATTCTGATCCGCGGCTCAACATCAATGCGTAGAGATCCAGTTGGGCGTCATACTTAATCATTGTGGCTTCATCAGGATAGTCATCAATTCGATCGGATTTGAAATCGACAATGATATACTCGTCGTTTCTCATTTTCAGCAATAAATCTATTTTCCCTTCCACCGGAGTATTCATCAACCAGGCATAAATATCAACCTCCCGTAATTGCTCAACCGCATTTTTGATGTATTTTGCAAGTGTATTTTTCGGCTGGAGAAATCTTTCGCCCCAACCGGCAAACATTCCCAAATATCTTTTTGCCTCGGCTTCCGATAATGAATAGGGCTTCAGTAGTTCTTCGGTATATCTACGTAACTTCCGGACATCCTGAAAATCCCACCAACTGAAAGCCTGATGAATAATAGTGCCGATATCCAGACTCAGAAGCGTCCGTTTTTCACCAATCGTATCTTCGATAACTCTATGTTTTTCGTAGGATGGAATTTCTCCTTTTTCCCCACTCAGCCAAGAGGCAAATGCCGTCGGTGTTACCTTCCTTATTCCTTTGCAGACCGGCAAAGGCTGTATCTGTTTCTCAATTTCATTCCTCAGCTCCGGCTCAAGATGTTTGAACTCTCTTTCTGGCCGGCTTTTAAAAGCGGCATATCGTTTTATAGTTTCATAAATATCGGCTGTATATACTGAAATCCCGGCATTTGGTCCTTCAAAGAACGGTTTGATCGCTGACCAGAGCGGATTGCCCGTGCCGTTTCTCTCTGTAGCCGATAGCAGCAGATAGGATTCCGCCCGTGTTGCCGCCACATACAATATTCGCTTTTCTTCTGCAGCAGCCCTTTTCTTTTCATGCTCTGTCAGATAGGAATATAAATAACCCCGGTAATCATTAAACGTAGTTTTCAGGTTAAACGCCATTCGCTCATTCCGGTCACTCAAAATCCGGTCATAGGAAGAGCGCTGTTTACCGGACAATTCTGGAATGACCACAATCGGGAAGGATAAACCTTTCGCGGCATGTATGGTCATAATCGTAACACTGTCCTCAATTTCAGAACTCAGGTTAGCCTCACCTTCCCGGATTTCCATACTCTGATACAACTGTATCCGCCGGATAAAATCCACCGGGCTGATATCATGGGGTCGGCTCCATTCAATCGCCAGATCAACAAGTTTCCTGACATTCGCTATACTCTGTTTCTCTTCGGGGAAAGCCGCCAGAATTGCAAGATAATCGGTTTCGTCCAGAATTGCCTGAATTACTTCGGCAGTGGTTGTGCTTACCATTTTTTCCTGTAATCGCCAATACATGTCCAGAAATTGCCGGAACCGTTTAAGGACATCCGGATGATTCGTTAGATGATCTGCCTTATTATCCAGAATTTTCGCAATTCCATCCATTAATCCATCTTCAGTAGTCATCGCCGTCAGATCGTCATCACTCATTCCAATCAGCGGAGATCGCAGAGTTCCCACCAGCGCAATTTCATCGTAAATATTCAGCAGTGTGCGTAGAAAATTAACAATATCCAGAATCTCCCGGCGCTGATAAAAACCAACACCGCTGGCAACATAGTAAGGAACCCCGGCTTTATTAAGAATTCTCTCCAGGCTGTCCTGGTGGGTTCGGGAACGTAACAGAATGGCAAAATCCCGCCAGTCGGCCTGGCGCATTCCCTTATCTTTTTCTTTGACTATTTCCCGCCCATGCAAATTCCTTATCGCCTGAACAACATTAACAAATTCAGCTTCGGCATTTGATAATTCCGTTGTTATATCCTCATTATCCCTATCCGATTCCGTTATCAACAATTGAACAGGAACGCCGGGTATCCGGGATTCATCGTGGGATTTCACCGGCTTTTCATAAATGACATTGTAATCCGGCGCCTGTCCATCCGGCTTCATCAAAAAGGAAAAAAATCGGTTAAAAAACTGATTCAGCGCCTTCATACTCCGGTAATTCTTATCCAGATAAAGTAAATTATGGCGCTGCTTGTAGCGGTTAAATATCTCCACTTCGGCGCCACGAAACCGGTAGATCGATTGCTTTTCATCACCGACAAAAAATGTGACTATCCCCGGATTTAGTTTACACAATGCCGTCAAAATCCGATCCTGAATCGGGCTGATATCCTGAAATTCATCTACAAGGAGGTGTTTAAACCGTTTAGAAAACCGCTGCGCCGCCGCACAGCCCGATCCGAGAAACGACTCCGTCAATACCTCAAGGCCATTGAAATCAACAACTCCGTTCTCATTCTGAACAGCCCTCATATTATCAATCCAGGCCTGTGCCAGCTGAGCAAAACAGATGATCAGATTAGAGTTTAACTTCTCCATAGGGTCATTGAAATCAAATATCTGCTCTTTGATTGAAGCCCAGGTGCTGTTTAACAGACGAAAACAACTCCGCATTTCTTCCAGTTCGGGCCCCCAGTTCGTTTTTTGCCCCAATCCCTTAAGACTGAACACCTTTGATAATGAACCGGACATAAGCTCATTGGGTAAATTACCTTCATGAATTGTCCTGACAACTCTAAGCGCATTCGTTTTGGCAATTTGCAACTTATCTTCGGGATCCCTGGCATGATAAGTACTCAGAAAACGACACGCCCTCTCTATTTCTGGCGCATGAAACGCATTTCGCAATAAGGTCAGTGTGTATTGGCGGTAGTGGTCATATATCTTTTTATATAGTGAAGGTGCCGAATCTTGCCCCACATTTTTCAGAATGCCATGAAAATCCTGCTGCTTTGTCCAGACGATATCGAGCATATCGCGAATCCGGGACAAATCAAAATGTTCCATCAGGGCGGAAATCTCGGGATTTGACCTGACCATCTGATCATGGAGAAACCGATGCAGGCTCTCCCTGCGCAGAATCTGCTCTTCCACATCATCAATGATCCGGAATTGCGGATCCAGCCCGATCTCTCCGACATTCTCTTGCAGAATCCTTGCACAGAAGCTGTGAATCGTTGAAATCGGCGCCGAACTCAACTGATCGCTGATTCGATGCCGTGAGCAATTTACATCACGACTCGAACGACGGATTCGCTCCTTCATTTCGGCAGCGGCTTTTTCCGTAAAAGTAATGGCAATGATCTCGTCTACACCGGCATCGCTCTGTCGTAATATATTCAGATATCGGTTCACTAATCCCCGGGTCTTACCGGTCCCTGCCGATGCCGATACCAGATAGGAGGTACGGATATCTTCAGATGCCTTTAAATAATCACCTGTCAATTGTTTTTCTTAATTCAATTTTATTCCTTAACCCTTGAAAAATGTCTTTAAATTCTCTAAAATTACGGGCATAAACATGGGGAGCAATTGTGCCAATATATCAAATTTTTAGCAATGAATGGATCAGCTTCGGTGTGTTTCTTGCCGTCATTCTCGGTTTTGTTGCCTTCAGTGAAGTTTTGCGTAAAACCTTTAACATAGCCGGCGAAAACACCCGGCAGTTTGTCCATATCGGAGTCGGGGTTCTGGTTACCTGCAGCCCCTTTCTGTTTGTATCGGCAATCCAGCCGGCCGCCCTGGCGGCGCTTTTTGTCGTCCTGAATGCCGTTGCGCTGAAAAAAGATCATATGAAAGGTATGCATACCACCACCCGCTTTTCCCTTGGAACAATCTTTTTTCCCCTTTCTTTCCTGATTCTGATTGCACTCTACTGGTACTCCAATCCCACAATCATGATTGTTGGTATGCTAATCATGACCTTTTCGGATCCACTGGCATCCATCATTGGCAACCGGAACAAGACATCCTTTCAATTTACCTTGTGGAAAGACCGGAAATCATTAGCCGGTTCGACGGTCGTATTCATCAGTTCCCTTGCAATTGTTTACATCGCGGTTCCAATTCTCTATTCAATTTTGAATAAGCCGCCAATCCCAATCAGCAGCCTTCTCTTAACCGGATTTGCCGTAGCCCTTGTCGCCCTTCTGGGAGAGGCCATTTCCTCTGCAGGCTCCGACAATCTGAGCCTGCCGTTTTTCAGCGCTCTGATGCTGGATATCATGCTCGGTTCCGGTCTGACACAGCAAATCACCGTCGTCGGTTGGATGGCATTCTCTTTCCTGCTGGCCACTCTGGCATATCGACTGAAGGCCCTGACTCTTGGCGGGACCGCCGGCGCCATGCTGCTCGGTTCGTTCGTCTTCTCAATTGGCGGAATTTACTGGGTAATTCCCATGGCAACCTTTTTTCTGCTCTCATCGATTCTATCAAAGATCGGCAGACTGAAACGAACGATTCTGAAAGGCATGGTTGAAAAGGGCAGTCAGCGCGATATTCTGCAGGTTTATGCCAACGGCGGAGTCTCTCTTATCATAGCAATTCTGTACTATTTTACCGGCAGTGACCTCCTTTACCTGATGTTTCTCGGATCTCTGGCCGCAGCAACAGCCGATACCTGGGGAACGGAAATCGGCACTTTTTCCAAAACCGAACCCCGCCATATTCTGACTTTCAACAAAGTTCCGGCCGGCACTTCCGGCGGCATTACGGCGCTCGGCACATCGGGTTTTTTCATGGGAGCAGGAATATTAACCCTCAGCGGCATTTTCCCGATTTCTGGATCCATCATTCATCTGTTTATCATTGTCGTCATAAGCGGAATCCTCGGTGCACTCCTTGATTCTGTAATCGGCGCCACTCTGCAGGCACAATATTTATGTCCCAAATGTCAAAAAACAACGGAAAAATTAATTCATTGCGTCAATAACCCCACCACCCTGATCAGCGGTGTTCGCTGGATCGACAATGACGTTGTCAATCTTGCCTGCACCACTTCGGGAGCGTTGTTCGTACTGCTTTTCTATTACCTTTTTATCTGATTCAATCATCCGAATCACCATTATTTTCCACCGTTCCGGAGTCAATCCGACACAGTTCATAATAGGGACATTTCCCATGTTGACATCGTTTTGAAACATCATGGGGATTCAGGAAAAAATCACCGCTATAAATACCCAGGAGTAATTGCATCACCTTATTCCTGGTTTTGTCCAGGAGATTGGCGAACTCGGCTTCTGTCATTGGTCTGTTCCGGGCAAACAACTTCTCCGTGAAAATCCCCTTGGCAATCTTTCCTTCATTGAACATATAGGAATAAGCTCCGGCACAACGAAGCTCCGGATTCCGAGCCCGATAGGCCAGCAGATAAACCGGTATCTGAAAATGAATTCCCTCATCCACACCCTTTACCGGATCCTGTACGGAATTGCGGGACCGTTTGTATTCAATTAAGGTAAAACTGTCCGATTTGCGGTCAATGCGATCAATCTTCACTTTAAACGGAATATTCATCTCCCGATTTTCCACAACAATCGGAAAGGAATAATAAAGCGTATTTTCAAATTCCGACGGGTAAAATCCACTGGAAAGGGCATCGATCTCACGTTGGATGAACAGATTCAGACCCCGTTTCAAATCAATCATCTTTTTATTCCAGATCGGATCCTCAATATGAGAAAAAACCGTCCTGTACTTATTATCAATCGCAGACAACACCCGGGCTTTTTTACTTTCCAAATCACCGGAAATAAATACACGCCATTCATCAAAATTGTGTGCATTCGCAGTTTTTAAAAACTTTTCCAGGAGAGCATGGATCAGGATTCCATCGGACAGGGCCGGAATATCCGGCGACGGTTCTTCCACCGCATCGATTTTCCAGACAGATTCGCACAAATACAGAAAGGGACACCAGGCATATTGTTGTAAACGGGTGACCGACAATGGAGACTTAAAACAAAAATCCCGATGTTTTCGGGTTGTCAGTCCACCATTCCAGACACTCATCATCCGCCGGCGACGCTGATCCTCGATATTTACGCGTCGTTGAATCCGTTCCAGGCGGGCTTTATCTAATATTTTCGTAAAAAACACTCTGGCCGAACCATCCCATCGATAGTGCAGTAAATTCAGACAAAGATCATCTGATGTAACGGTGGTTTCGGAATCCGGGATAACTTTCGACGCAGAAAGACTTTCAAACCGGATATCTGCCTTCGGTTCTGTCTGAATTGCAATCGCTATTAATTCATCTAAAAAAGGCGACTCGGCAAAATTGCGACCATTACTGCCAAACTGGGGATAAGTTATCAGCAAATAGTCATCAACCCGTGACATAAGATGATAAAATAAAAATTTCTCTTCCTCGATATTCATACCCGGAGAGTGAAACAGCTCCATCCCGGCCATCTGATTGAATCGGACCCTTTGCTGACTATTCATCAAGAGATTATCACGAGGGCTAACCGGGAATTCCGTATCCACAAAACCCAGTAATATTACCGCCTTGAAACACCGGTGGCGGACATTTATCAATTCGTCAACTACCAATCCGGTCTCAGTCTGATACTCCGGCTGAGGCAGACTGACAGCGCCGGTCAGCTCATTGAAAGCCATGCTGAAATGACGCCGGTTCACAATTGCTCTGCCGTCAACAAGAGTCAGAATATTCCTCAGTACTTCCGATATTTTATTGAGAACTTCGGCGAATCCATCGTTGGATGAAAAATATGTTTTAGTCAAACTCCAGAGACGTCGAATATATTCAGACCAACCGCCTCGCACCGGCAGTTCGATGTCATCGAAAAACCGCTGAAGTACCGGTAAAAGCATCTCAATGTCCCGGAGCTCCCGGTGAAGTACCGTTGTATCTTTATTTTCTTCATCGGAAACGGTTAGGACGGATTGCAAATACTTTTGTCGTCGCTTTAACTGTGTCTGCCAGCTCTCTTTATTGAAAGATAATCCCAATGATCCCGAATGATATTCAAATTTCTGAATAATTTCATTTCCATAATAATCACGAATTTCTTTAAACCGGATCAGGTCAATCACACTGTCACGACTGAAATTCTGCTCGTTAACTTCGATGATTTTCTGCAAAATCCGCACCGGTGACGTCTCCTGCAGGGAATGTCCGTTCCGCTTTAACGGGATACCAAGAGCCGGAAATATCAACCGGATGTACTGGGGATAATTTTGCGGCTCACGGTAAATGACGGCGATATCTTCCGCTTTGATTCCGTCGCCCATCCATTTTTTAACCGTTCTGGCGGCGGCATCGACCTCCCGGCGCCGGGTCGGACAGCGCAGAACCTTCACGGCAACATCCTGCCGACTGTGATTAAACCACAGCGACTTCGGATAACTCTCATTGTCCTTTGGATCCGGAGTAACGGTGTACAGCAAATCAGCGATTTTTTGTGTGGTATTTATACGATTCGCACCTATTTTCTCCGACTTAAAGGTCTTTCCGTACAAAATATCCGGAAGCGGTTGAATAAATTTCATCGCCGGATGATCTGATTTTTCCGGGAAATACAAAATTACACGGGAATATCGCTCAATAAGCAGATTCAGTATCTTTTTCTGAATAGCATTGAACTCGTAAAACCCTGCAACTACGAAAGTGTCAGCCACGGGCTTGAAATTTGCGCCACTTAAGGATTCCGAAACCAGCTGTAACAGTGTGGACGAGCTGGCCAGGTGACGTGTCCCGGCGGTATCCATCAGAAAATTCAGGCATTTGACATAAACAGAAATCTCCGGATACTTTTCCGCCAGACTATTTAACTGCTTCACCGATAAATGAGTCTCCCGCAGTTCGGTGACAATTTTTTGAATCAGCGATAATGAACCCGGTTTCAGATCGGGAAACAATTCAGCGTGTTTATTCAAATAACCGAATAGCAGCAGCCACTCTTCTCCGGTGTTGACAATTCGGAAAGATTTTTTATCCGCATCCAGGATTCGATTAGCCCAGGCGTAAAAGGTTCCCAGAAAGAGCTGCCCCGGCAACAGGCGCTGCACTTTCGGAAGCAGCGTCTCTTTGAAACTTCTGAGATGGTTGATCGACGGCATTAATACGTCAATCTTTTTCCCGGAATCCAGTTCGGGAGCCAAGATTCCGGCCATGTGGCGCTGAAGATTTTCCGATACGTGATGATACAGAATCCTGATTTGAGCCATGACGGTTAAATCTAATTGAATTACCTTTTACAGCCAAGATTAAAGCGCTTTAACGGTATAATTCGCCAAATCTCCGGTAAAAATATTTTAAAAAAAAGTTTTTGCTATGTTCAACAAATTATTATAAACTGTAACGTTATTTGATTTGGGTAAATATTTTGACGATATTTTGCCCAATAGGAGTTGTTTAATCACAAAGCTACGTCCCTTCTCATGTGAATTCAAATGTTCAAATTTCGCAGGTAAAGTTGCCCCGGCATCTCTCCTTGGCAAATGAGACATTATAACACATTGAGAGGAATCGCGAGGAGATTTGCATGCAAGGTAGTAAACTGTATGTGGGGAATTTGAAATATTCCGTCACAAACGAACAACTGGAAGAGTTGTTTAAAGATCACGGCGAAGTCAAAAATGTCAACATCATTCCCAACAAAGGATTTGGGTTCGTCGAAATGGGTAGTCCCGAAGAAGCTGAAAAAGTTAAAGAAGAGTTCAACGGCAAAGAATTTGAAGGTCGCACTCTTAGAATCGATGAAGCGCGTCCGCCAAGACCACGTTATTCAAGAGATTCCGAACGTCAGTATTAAATCTTCGTACTTAATCTGCTAAAATAATATTAAACCAATTTCCTTTCTCCTGATAACTCAGGAGAGGGAATTGGTTTATGTTATTCGAATCAATTTAAAAAGCTTGTCTGACGCTCTGATCGGTGTCGGCAGAGGTATGGTGATCCGGTCACCCTTTCCGGCCCGGCTGACCGGCTGATCCTCCAGCCGGATTTCCTTAACATCCGCCTCAATTACACCGGTGGTGGGGCCGGTAATTAATATACGATCACCGGGTTTCAGAGATTTTGTCTCGATGACAAATTCGGCAATCTTCACCTTCTTGAAATAATTGACACCTTTCCCGATAAAGATTTTCCGAAGGGTTGCCCGGGAACCGTATTTCTCGCTCCATTCACCCAGACGCTGACCAAGATAGTAACCGTCCCAGAAACCGCGATTGAAAACCTGACTCAGACGCTCTTTCCATTTTTCTATTTTATCTGCGGTGTAGGTTCCGTCACAAATTGCCGTAATCGCCTCGGAATAGCATTCCGTCACGGTTTTTACATATTCGGGAGAACGGGCCCGGCCTTCGATTTTTAAAACCCTGACGCCGGCATCCAGTATTTTATTGAGAAAATGAATCGTCATCAAATCTTTAGGTGACATGATATACTCATGATCCACTTCCAGTTCGTCACCGGTTTCCCGGTCGGTGACAATATAGCCCCGCCGGCAAATCTGAAGGCATTCACCACGATTGGCAGAGTGATCCGCTTGATGCAGCGACAGATAACATTTCCCGGACACCGCCATGCAGAGCGCGCCATGCACAAACATTTCGAGTTTAATCAGCTCACCGGCAGGTCCGGTAATCTGTTCGCGTTGAATAGCATCTGAAATCTCATGGACCTGATCCAGATCCAGCTCCCGGGCCAATACAATCACATCGGCAAACTGCGCATAAAAACGAAGCGATTCAATGTTACTGACATTGGCCTGCGTAGACAGATGAACAGACATTCCCTTTTGCCGGATACCGGTAAAAGCGGCCGGATCCGAAGCTATGATTGCCGAAACACCGCTTTTTTGCGCTGCGTCGATAATTGCATCCATTTTTTTCAAATCCCGGTTGTACAGAATGGTGTTCAATGTCAGATAGGTCTTGATATGATTGGTTCCGGCGATGTTGACTATCGTTTTCAAATCGTCGAGAGTAAAATTTTTCGATGAACGGGACCGCATATTCAAGCGTTCCACCCCGAAATAGACCGCATCTGCACCAGCCTGAATCGCCGCCTGCAGCGATTCATACGATCCAACCGGCGCCATGAGTTCAATGTCTTTACGGGTCATTTTCGGCATGCCGAAAAGTTAGTAAACCGGAATCACATTATCAAAAATGAAACGATAATTACTTGCACCCGATGTCCGATTCCCCTATCTTTGGAAATTGAAATTTGTGAGGTATTATGAAACGTATACTGGTTCTTTTCTCTTTTCTTTTTCTTTTCGCCTGTTCTGCAAATAAAAAAACTGCAGAAATTGGGAAAATCAATTTCCGGGTGTCCGATTTTGCTGAGGCCCGGTCCCAGGCCAGGGATACAGGTAAATTACTGCTGGCTTATTTTTACACCGACTGGTGAGGCTCCTGCAAACGATTAGACCAGTTGGTCTTCACGACAAAAGATTTCGCTGATTATATCAATGCAAACTACGTGGCCATGAAACTCAATGGCGACACCGACCTGGGGCGTAAACTGCGCAATAACTGGCTGGTGCCCGGTTACCCGACAATGGTGCTCTTTACCGCCGAGGGTGAAGAGATTGACCGGATTGTCGGTTTTGGCGGTAAAAAGGATGAATATTTTCAGACCGTCAAAGATTATACAAACGGCAAAAATACGTTGAAAGATTTGATGGTACAGGTGGAAAACGACCCCAATAATGCCCGGCTCTATTTTGATATTGCCAATAAGTATAATGACCGCGGCGAAGACGAAAAAGCCTTGCATTACTATGAAAAGGTTCTCGAACTCGAAACTGATCACAGTTCCGATATGTACCTGCAGGCTGAATACAATGTTGCAGAGTCCAAGGCCTACGCGGCAGATAATCCCGATTATTTACAGCATTATGCAAAAACCTGTACCGACGATAACCTGAAATACTATGCCTACAGCAGCCTGGCCCGTTTTTTCCGAATGAAAAAGGATCAGGCCAATGTGATCAGCGTTTACGAAGAAGCGCTGACCGCACTGCCGGACAACGCCTCCATGATGAACAGTTACGCCTGGTATATTTTTCAGAACGAAGTCAGCGATTACTATGAGCGGGGCATCGAGATTGCCCGGAAAGCCGTTGAGATCGAGCCGGAAGCCGACTCGATCTGGGACACCCTGGGACAACTGCTCTTCGCGGCCGGATATACGGACCAGGCCATCGAAGCCATGCAGCGAGCCGTGGATTTAGCGCCGGATGAAACTTCCTACAAAAATAATTTGCAACGATATAAATCAGCCCGGAGTTGACAATCCGATCTGATGTATTTTGGCCTTGT
>QNCV01000049.1 GCA_003645845.1 Fidelibacterota bacterium
AAACGGCCCTTGCCAGGCTTAACAATACTGTTCAACACTTGGCTGATCGTTACCCTGATTTAAGTGAATTTATTGAGGAGACGTGTGAAGAGACGTTGAATGTTTATCATTTTCCCGAGCAAAATCGGCGACGTTTGCATACAACAAATAGTCTGGAACGCTTGAATGAAGAGATTCGGCGTCGTACGCGAGTGGTAAGAATCTTTCCCAATCGGGATTCTTGCTTGAGATTAATTACCAGTATATGCATTGAAAAAAGTGAAGAATGCTATGATTAAAGAATCAATCATTTTGGTCGTATTTACAGAAGATTCTTGTCATAACCGGACAAAATAAATAGATTAACGCATTGAGCATTTTCAAAGGAGATTTATATACAAAGGTATTAAATGGCCGCGGAATTACATCTACTGGACCTGTTAGCGTCAAATTTCAATTTAATCAGAGTTTACGATACTTTAAATGAAAAGTGTCAGGTTCTACTTGAAACGTTACGGAAAAGCGGCTGGGAACGGGTTACATTATCGTTTTTAAACCGTAAGTTCGAGGCGAAAAAGACCCTGTATTCGGGATTTACTGACGAACAGATAAAAATTGCAGAAGAAAAAAAAATCAATCCGGCCAAACGGAAGGAACTCCTGAGTTCAATGGTTGAACGTTTCCGAATGTCGACTTTCTATTATTTACCCTGGAAAGATGCAAGAGCACGGACTATTGTATCCAGCGGACGGACAACTGAGATTCCGATATACACAAAGGATCAGTGGCATCCCATGGACCTGCTCTACGCCCCACTTTACTATAAAGCCCGCCCCGTTGCCGTGCTGACTCTGGACGGACCAAAAGACAAGGAAACCCCAAATAAGGTTAAAATGCGGGTTCCACAGATTATTCACAGCACTTTGATTCAGGTCATCAGTGAATATATATCCCAAGAATATTTTTCCTATTCAAAAGAACTCAAGGAAGCGATTATTGAGAAAGGTACCATCGGGATTATTCAAGTCAGTCACGATGGAAAGATAACCGATATCAATCTGGCCGGTGAACATATTCTGCGACTGCGAAAACGGAACATTGAGTCTCTTTTCTTTCTGAAATATTTTGATGAACGATTTACCAAAAAAATATCACCGGCTTTTCGCAATGCGATTGAACAACTATCTCCGCAAAAGATTGAAACTACCTTCATTTATGCTGACGATACCAGAAAAGATCTGATTCTAAACTTCTTTCCACAGCATATTCTTTATGAATACAGTGGCATGATTTGCACGATTACATATCCCGAATCCAGAGACCTGTACAAAATCTATTCAACTATTGTCAATCAGTTGAGAGAGATGAGTGATACACTCACCGGTGATTATTCGGACATTCAAAAGAAAATTGTTTTTTTGCTCTGCCGTCAATTCCACTTCAGATATCCGCGTATTTATAAGGTTTCCGATGATAAAACCACTCTTGAATGCATATTAACATTCAATGAGGAAACTCAGGATATTGCTTTCTTCGATCATCCGTATAATCGGAACAGCCTCGGCGCAACCGCTATCATCGAAAATAAAATACTGTTTACGACAAAACTCGAGGGACAGATCAGAGACGTCAGGCGTATCTGGCAAAAACTTGATACTCCCGGCGCAATTGCGATTCCTTTACATATCAACGAAAATACCAAAGCAGTTCTTGTCTGTGATTTTCTTGAACCGGTTTTCGAACTGGACATGGCAAAGGAAGTCATTTTGAAATACTTTGCCATGATTCTCGGGATGGCTCTGAAATCATATTTCGGTAAATAGTAAATAAACAATTGCAAATTGCGGTTAAGTTGACTATCTTTTTCCGTAAGATGGACAACTGATGAAGCAACTAACCAGTGCCGTTACGTTAATTCCGGTTTTAATTTATCTGATCATCACATATTCCTGTGCAACAAATATCTCCCTATCCGTTGCTGTGCCACAGGAATTTATAGATAATCAGCCCGGAACGACCAGATTATATCTTCTGAATTCCGATGATTGTGTCAATTTCCAGAACATAAAACTGAAAAACCAGGAATACTACAAGTCAAAACTTCTGGCTGTCTCCGATAGCATAAGAACCTTAAAAGAAGAGTTGGAAGATCTTCAAAAAGAGTTGGAATTGATATCAAATAATTGTTCCACGCTGGTACGACAGTTGCCCATTGATTATTGTGAAAAAATCAGCGTAAAACCGGCGAAAATTGCAAAATACGGCGATATCTGGCAATTGATCATCGAATTGACAAACAATGGCGATGAGGATTTAAAGGGTCTGAAATTAAGTGTTCTGTTTAAAGATAATTATTTGATTAATAGGCATGAATATGCCGTTTTATTACAACCGGGTCACAGTTCATTCAGTAAATTACATTTTGACCTGAGTAATAATCTGCCTCTTCAATATTCAATTGTTTCCTATCCGGGTGGTTTAAACCGGGTTCTCAATGAAGCATTAACTGTACGTATTGATTCGGTAATATCGGATTTTACGAACAGTCTGTCGGATTGTCGAATTCAACAGGAGCAGCTGTCTGATCAGATAGAGACGATCGGAATTACATTAGACCTGTATTCCGATCAAGCAATTGATTATTTGAATAAAGCCGTGATTGTACCGGTAAATCACATCATGGAAGAGAATCTGAGGCTGGTGGAATTTCATGCAAGTCTGTCTTCTGCGGATACGGTTACATTTAATGGATTAAAAAAAGAGCTTTACCAATTACTGGTGTATTCCGACATGACATCGGATTCCACTCAGTATTTTATTCCGGTGGATATGTCCAGGATCAATCAGTTGACAATCGATGTTTCCAGATATCAACCCACCCTGTTTTTCATGAACGATCAATCCTTTATTGAGAATCTGTCAAAATATATCGGGCAATAAACAACTACAATTTCAGTTTTAATCCCACGGGTCTGTGATCAGAAATTATTAAGGCATATTCATTCCAGCCGTTTTCGAAATAATTATCGATCATCAATGTCAAAACCTCCGAACTGCTCTGTGCAAAGGCGCCAAACAGCTCATCAGTAATTATGATATGATCGATATGGCTCGGCCAGGTTGGATATGACCAATAGACGCTGCTTCCTTCCGCAATGCTCATGTCGGCAATCTCAAATTCATCCGGAAGATTGATGAACGGCGAAAAGACATTATTCGTCGCATAATCAGTCACCTCATCGTTTAAATCACCGACAACGATGACCCGATCGTCGGCAAAATGTTCCTGAATGTAATTCACCAGCAATTCGCTGGCTCTTAACCTCCGATATTCTTCATCACTACTGTCGTCATAATTGATAATACCATCCCCGCAACATTTGTAGTGATTATTTATGATAGTAAGGGGTTGATTATTCCATTTTCCCCGCAATATCAGTGGTCTTCTGGGAAATGCTGAATATTCATATTGGTAAATTTCATAAATTGAGTCAACGGTTATTGAATTTGGTTTATAGAGATAGGCCACATTGAGATTTGCGTAGGCTGAATTAGCCCTGTAGCCGCTGTAATTTTTCAATGAATCAATAAGAGCTAAAAATGCCGTATTCGATTCGATTTCCTGCATCGCAACAATATCCACATCCAGTGATTTGATTGCCCTGGCAAGATTGATGATGGTTTCACTGTTATTTCGCGGAAAATTTTGGACATTCCAGGTGACAATCTCAAAGGTTGCATCACTTCCGAAATAAAGGTTATTAAGAGAAAGCGGACTTATAATTAAAGTATTACTTGAAATAGACAGGGAACTACTGATTCCCGAGACTGCCGATATTCTGTAGCTTATCGAATCGGAATTGGAACCGGCTTCATCAATATATTCTGTCTGGTTTTCCGGAATAAGTTTGTATTCTGTAATCCAATTTCCCGTGCCGATTTTTTTACCAATTCTGAAATTTTCTTCACCAACACTATTATCATTCCACTTCAGCAGAATGTTTTCGGAATCGATCTGCTTTAAGGTCAGATTGGACGGCGCCGTTTCAGGACCATAATAGGCAATTATATCCGAGAAATCAGAGGTATCGTCAAGTGTATATGCCCTCAAACGATAGGATATTACGGTATTGGATATGATTTTGACAGTATCAATAAAATCCAAAACGTCACAAGGAATATCGTCATAATTATTAATCCACTCTTTTTCGCCAACTTTGCGAGACAGTATATATCCCTCTACCTTCGGATTTCCACTGTCGGTCCATTGAATCCGGACCTCATTATCAGTTAGTTTTTCAATTGAAACCGGGATCGGTGTTAAATTACGATCGTCCGTATTATCATCAGGGCATGCGGATAGTAAAACAAGCGCTGTAAGAATCGAATAAAAAGAAATATTCCTGAACATCAATGATAAAATTTGTCTTTAATTACCGATCTCTTGCCAGCGCCCGTCGGTCTTTGGAACAATCGGAGAATTTTGGCTGATATAGTCGATGAGCGCCTGTCTTAACAAAACTCCCGAATAATTGACCCTGTCCGGCGAGATCTCTGTCAGGCGCTCATAGCCTGAATTACCTTCGGCCAGATAATCAGTCACAGCCAGAGTGTATTCTTTGTTATCATCAATGGCCTTACCACCTATACGAAAAGACTTTACGCGTGAACCGTTCGGTTTGGAACGATCTATGATTATTTCGGCGCCGGATATCAACATGCCCCGACTGTTTCCCGAAACACGGTCTTCAACCAGGTCTCTGAGAAATTTCCCGGTAACATTCATAACGACAATCCGATTGCCGAAAGGCATAACGGAGAAAATTTGACGGGGTGTAATGGCGCCAGCCGGCAGATCTGCACGGACACCTCCAAAATTTGAGAATGCAATATCGGCCTGACTGATACTTCTCATGGCATCGACAACAAGATCTCCCATGGGTGATTCACCGCTACCTGAACGGGTAATCGGGCCGGTGGAGGTGCCGATGATTTCATCAAATCCGGCTTCTGCCTTTTTTACCTGTTTCGCAATCTTGCTGGCAATAACGGTGTCCGGGAAGAAGTCGTCTTCAAAGAGTGTAAAAAGGGCACCATCATCGGAAACAAAGTCATATCCTGCCAGAGTCCCGGTTTTTCGGTGAATATAAAAATTCACATGTCCCAAATTGCTGCCGTTGGCGTAATTCTGGAAAATCAATGTATGATTAACCGGATCTTCCCAGGGAGCGTAGATTCCATGATGAACATGACCGGAAAACATCACATCGATTCCGGACACATTGTGAGCAATTTCCTGCGCACTGGAAGAACTGTAATATCCCGTATTATTTTCATCCTCAGCTTCTCTTGCAAGCATTTCTTTATAACCCTCTACAGGATCATAGGCCAGCCAGGCGTGTGTCACAACAATAATCATATTGACGCCCTGATTTCGCAGAATCGGAATGTATTTTTCGATGCCCTCGGCTTCCGATCGGAAATCGAGTCCTTCCACATGTTCCGGAAAACTCATGCCTGGTGTTGATTGCAAGGTCGTACCGATAATGCCGATCTTGATACCCTGTATTTCTTTAATAATATAGGGTTTGACAAAATCAACAATTTCCCCTGTCGTTTTGCTGAATAAATTCGATGCCAGAAAGGGAAAATTGGCCATTTCCGACAGATGTTTGAGATTATGCCAGCCGTTATCGAAATCATGATTGCCAACGCTCAAAGCATCGTAACCGACACTGTTCATGTATTCTATAACCGCCTCGCCTTTGGTTTTTGTTCCGACGGGCGTCCCCTGATAAATATCACCTGCGTCCAGCAACAAAAAGCCCCAACCCTGTTTTTCGGCTTTGGCGCGCTCCTGCCGAATATATCGTCCGGCGGCGGCGCCGCCACCCAGCATGGGTGGAAAATCAGGGTTGATAAAACCGGCTTCCCTCCTGTCGATACCACCGTGAATATCATTGGTAAAAATTGTTACAACTTTCAGATATTCATCGGCCGGGTATTCTTCGGAAAATCCTGAGGAAAAAAACAGGATAACAATAATAAGTAAGTTGATATATTTCATAATTCAGAATGCATAATTCAAAGTTAATATTCCCAGCAAATATACCTCCCTGACAGTGTCGAAATCGGCTCGTTCTTCACCTTCGACAGGAAACAGATCCGGGTAGTCATATTCACTATTTGCGAAGGATGCGGCTATATCCAGACTTAAATGATCCCACTTATAACTGGTACCGGCGGTAAACCAGTTGCGGTCAAGGCCTCCGTCAATCGGATTGGGATCGTGGTAGAATCCCAGTCGGAACGGAACACCGGAAAAGAATTCATATTCAATCCCGAGATGGATTTTCCAGATATCATTAAGTGAAAATTCAGAGGCAAACAGATCGGTCTGAAAGTCAGGCGCAAAGGAATCGTCATTATACTTATAATCAATCTTGAAATCTGACCAGGGTTGATAAACAGCTTCCAGGAAAAACGAAGTTCTCACCAGGTTTTCGGGACAATATTTCAAACCAATCCGAAACTCAGTAGGCTTTGTAAATTCCGCATTTTTAATTTCCTCAGTTGAATCAATTGCCAATACCGGAAGCGTGCTTGTAACATCATTTAACAGAAAAATGAGTTCTTTTTCTATCGTTGTTGATCCTTTTAATGAATAAGACATTGCAAGATTCAAACGTTTTGACATGTCAAAAACCAGGCCGACAGTTGCGTCAATCCCATTTTCTACATCGGGATTTGTTTGGTAGGATATCGTATGGTCGGAAGCCAGATTATAACTCTCCCGGATTACATCTATTTCGTAAATATTTTCATATTGACCGGGAAGATTAATCTGAAAAGCAGTTCCCAATCGAAGAGATTTAAATAATTGAAATGAACCTCCCATTGAAATAGCTGTGTTGTTCCCAGTGCTTGTTATCCGATGGTAACCGGCAAGGGGATCACGATTGTACTGCCCGTAGAGAGAACCGCGGATTTCTTCCTCATACCGGAAATCCCTGATTATTTCCTTGCGGAATGTCATGGCCAAGTTAATTCTTGGCGACAAGCGATAATTAGCGCCAAGATGAAAGCCGGGAAACCAGTTTTTATTAACAACGTAAGAATTGTCTGCTAAAAAGTCGCCAAAGCTGTCCTGAAACGGAAATGAACGTTTCTCAACGTCGGAAACACCGTTTAAACCGGCATACACGGCCAGACGTACTTCATTGAGAGACAATAATGCCGGATTGAATGAAAGGGCTGCAGCGCTGCCCTGAGTTCCCCAGGATGAAAAACCCAAAGCCACCTGACGGCTATCGCGCAGCGGCGGGATATCTCCGGTAAGGGAACAGAAAAAACTCTGTCCCTTCAGTCCGGCGGAAAATAAAACCAAAATTGAAAATAATAAATATTTGTGCTTCATTTAAAACCTATAGTCAAGTTGAATTCTAAAGTCGGAATAAAAAGGTTCATAATATACGTTATCAAGGGAAGTCTCTGTGCCATCAATGCCGGCGTTACCGATATCAACGAGCCCCCCGACAATATTTGTCATGGGCTCATGAATATCGAAACTGTACTTCATGCGAATGGAAAAATCACTTGATAGCCTTGTAAATACCGCCAGCCAACCGTGCAAGGCTCTGGTTGACGTGTTAAATATTCTGAAATCCGTATCTTCGAAATTCCAGAGGAATCCTTCATACGTCAGTATCGATCCCATCAATTTAATTCGCTCATTAACATTGTGAGTAACCGTCATTCCCAATGCATTACTGGGTGAACCGGCATTACCCACATAGGAGTCTTCGCCGGTTTCGGCGTTTGTGACCAGGCGCGATCGGGGTGTGAATTCCGTATAACCCAAAGAATAAAGAACTCGGATTTGATTGAATTTGGACATTCTCACTATGGCTTCAAGACGGGTTTCATTGGCCTGATAAAAAACCGGCGACAGGGTATTTGTCTTATCACGGTGCTGCCATTTTTGCCGAATCCGGAAGCGGTATTTGAATACCGGTCGGTATTCAAGTTTTAAAACTGCTCGGTTATATTTAGCATTATCGGATTGCCGATTCCAAATATCATGCTCAGCAGATAACAATAAAGTCCGATGAATCTGATAGCGGAATGAATAGTAAAACCCCTTTTCAGCCTGCGGCTGAGCGCTGGCGGAATAGAGATATCCGAGGACGGGGTCTTTAAGATAGAAAACATCTTCGTAGATTGTACCCTTGTAACGGTGATAATTACTGAAAGAACGCTGATAAGGATTGTCAAAACCAAGTTCATAATTACGGTAAAGAAGTAAAAAATTGAAATTATCAAACTGAATATAGCCGGAAAATACCATAGCGCGGGGATCGTTTTTTCGATCCGTCAAGGACAAATTTTTATCGAGTTCGGCATACTCTCCCTGAAATGTCATATTCTTAATCACGGTCATGAATTCCAGACCATACACCCTACGCACGGCCTGCGCTTTCGACCATAATGATGAGGTTGCCGATGAGGTATAACTTGCGGCAATTTCAGAATCGGCAGAATTACCGATTTGGGTCAAATATTTACTGTATCCTGTCGGGTCCAGAATCGTTTCGGTAACCTGAAGATCGAGTGGCCGATCATACATGCTCTGATACATGGTAAAACCGACATGTGTTCCGGGAATAAAGGAATATTTCAGGTTGCCGCCAATTAGTAATTCCTTGACGGAATTTGTAATTGGCATCTCAATATTATCATAAAGCCCGTGTTTCAGGCGTGGATACATGGTAATTAACGCCGAAAATGAACTGTCACTGTTAACAACGGCATCTTTCGCATCATAAGAAACAAAGCCTGTCCCGAAGAAATTGCCTAATCGGGCTTCAGCAGCGAGACCACGTAGTCCGTACTGCGTTGTACGCGAGGCGTTTCCACTGAGTCCGTTCAGTCGCTTCTGCCAGGCAAATCCTGTTTTGCGAGGCATGAAAAAGTCTGTTGCCTCGAAAACCACTCCCTGCCCGAAAGATGCGATGTAATCACCAACAATGATCTTATTCAGTTTTAAACCGCCCAGATGTATTGAATTGGCTTCGAAGAAGGCTTTGAACTCGGGAATATGTGAATTTCCGAAATAGATCGTCTCCTCTCCCATATTCCTTAAATATGACGTTTCAAGCCTATATTTTGTCCCCCAGTGCAACCGTAATTTATAGTAAACGTCAAGGGGATAATCGAGCCGGATAAAATCGGTATAGGAACTGGCGTCGTCACTGGGTGTCTGGCTCAGAGTAATGTTTTTAACGACTGATGAAAAACTTCCTCCAAAAGCATTCGGGTTTTCACTGTCATCATATCGTATAAAGTCTTCCAGATTGGAAAATCCGTAATAGGACAATCCCTCGGAGTTTCGCAAATCATTGCGGTTTTTAATCTCCCCCATTTGTTGGCGGTTTACGACAGCAACCGCATCGATTGGAGACAAACCGGCCAGGTTCAGCATATCATAAAATCCGATGGTATTGACGTTAACCGGATTGGAGAGCATATCGATCCAGGTATTGACAAAATTTTCACTGGCGCCGTCATCGGAAATCCACTGCTCAACCTTATAATAATTGTCCTCAACACGTTGATGAGATTCATCCAGAAATAGAGGCGAAAGGGATGTCAACTGTTTCAGCTTTAAGAAGGTGTCATAATCGATACTGTCAATTTTCCGTAAATCGTAAATACTTTTAAAGGGTCCGATATATGTCCGGTAGTCCAGAATATCCTCTATCTGCTTTTCCGTCAACGGCAAATTGGCAATTTCCTCCTGAGAAGCGGTATTAAGATCGATTTTCTCAGGAACATTAGCCTGAAGATAAAGAGTATTCAGCAGTAAAACTGAAATAACAATATAAATAATCTGATGAATAAGTCGTTTATTTATCATATTTCGCTAATTTGAAACCAATGCTGAATTGGTGAGTTTCCGGTAACACGGGATGGCTTACGTAGGCATAATTTATCGTAAAATTGAATTTTGTAATTCCAAAACCAAAGCCGATCCGGTTTGGCTCAGTGTTTATTCCTGTTCGCAACATCAACCACGGTACGACCTGATATTCTATCCCTGCCCGATATTGAGTTTTCTGATTGCCAATGGCCTGAAAAATGAGAAAATCCGTTTTTAAACCATAATAAGGCTCGTAACCGAAGCCGACGGCCAGGCTGCGAGGTAGGCGCATGCTTGTAATAGAATTGCCCATTTCCGGACTGTTTAAATTTTTGACAAACAATCCAACCCAGCTGCGTTCGTGAAGGCTTCCGCTGATACCAAGATCAAGTCCGATACAAAGCCCGTTTCCCAGATTGACTCCGTCGCTGCCATCACCGGATAGTCCGGCCGACCGACCATAATCAACCTGATATATATTCAGGGCATATCCGATGGCTAAGGTCGATAGAATATCTTTCTGAAGATAAAATGCGTGAGATACAGTGTAGGCCGATTCAGTGGATAAGGATTTTCCGGAATAGGTACTGCTGCTGTTCTGATATCCGATGGCAACCGTTCCGTATTTCTTAAAAGGGAATGCCGCTACGGCATTTTGTGAAGTAAAAAAACTTTGACTGTAGGGTCTGGAAAAGCCGGTGACTAATTCCGGTGCCCTCAATCGAGATAATCCGGCCGGATTTGTAAAAAGCGCCCAGGCATCGTCAGCGGTGGCCATATTGGCGGAACCGGTAGCGCTGATGGAAGCCGAGATTTCATTTACCTGTGTAAATACCTGCGCATTTCCCGCCAGGGACAGTAGCAGAATGAATCCGATCAGGACTGTAAAATTGATTCTATATTTATTCATCAGAATTTCACTCCTATCACAACCGGTGCAATGTCGGTTTGAGTCTTTCCTGTTGTCCGGTTTGTTGCTTCGAGATGGAACAGATAGGTCCCCGGTGACACCAACTGATTTAGTTCGTTCCGCCCGTCCCAGGTATTATCCTTTTTCCAGGAAAGCGCAAAGTAATTATCTTCAAGTGTTGTAATAAATCTACCGGACATATCATAGACTCTTAGAATTACCCTGCAATTAGAGGGATATTCATAGGTATATTTGATTACCTCTCCCAGCTTCGGGACAAAGGGATACGGAGCAACCGTTAGTTTTGTACATTCACTCCCGGGTTCTCCGGGAATATAGGCTTTCGCATCTTCTGCATATCCCAACAATATCTGAGCTTCGCCGTTGTAAAGGCTGACAACACCGGATATTTCGACCATGTTTCCGACGGTAAGGAGTGTATCTAACTCTTCGTTCTGCAGAACGCCAAGACTGTTATATAAAGCATTAGTTGAGTTCCAGATGCGCACGGTTGTTCGCCCGGTAACGTCCTCAACAATCACATTCGATCCGCCGCCAACATTATCGGCCCGCTCGGCAACAGTACCATGAATGGTAAGATAGGACCCTTCATAATCCGATGGATAGTTTACTAAATTTTCAATATCAACTGTATCAACAGCCGGAATCGGAACATTAATTGCCAGCACCTGGGCAGTAAAATCCGACAGTTCATAAGTTCCGTTATATTCTTCGAGAATTCCGGTTACTTCGATTGAGTCGCCTTTCTGTAAATCCGTAACCGATCCACTATATAAATTGAATCCGCGCCCGCTGATATCCTGAAAATAGGCGGAAGTGAAATCGGTTCTCAGAATATTTGAACCGATCGTAACAACACCATTCAGTGTAACTGTCTGCCCGGCGTATTCGTCCCAGTGTTCTCGTATATAACGAACAGTCAGTACCGGTTGCGGTTCGAAAACAGTAATTTGATAAATATTGGTGCTGTTTTCCAGTCCCGTATCATCAACCGCCCGAACATAATAGAATACTGTTCCGGCAACCTCAAATGGTCCTGCCGTTACCTGATATAAACCTTCATTCCCGGTCATTTCAAGGCTGACCCAGTCATCATCAGTTTTATAATACAGAATCACTGAATCTATATCACTGTCATCGGAAACATTACAGAAAAACGTGATGGTATTTTCTGTTGTTGGTGATTCCGGAGAATAATACGGTAATCCCAATTGCGGTTTGGTATTGGCAATCGTGACAATTTGCCAGGTTTCGGTAAAGGGTTCCGATGTTTCGTCGTGTCCGGTTATTCCGTTGCCGTTTGAATCCGCCTCGGCACCTTCGTCACCTATTCGCTGGAATTTTTCTCCATCCACGTGTGCCGCAAGAAATTGTTGCTCACTAACAGGGGTATCATTGTGATACCCGGATACACCCGTTTTATCGACACAGTTTAGCCGACTTCCCCAGACGAAATAATCGACATCCTGAAGAACTGAAGAAGAGCCGTCCCAATAAAACAGAACCAGTGATTCCTGC
>QNCV01000050.1 GCA_003645845.1 Fidelibacterota bacterium
AAACAATTGAGTCCTTTGGGATTATTACTTATGTGAAAGTAATTATTGAAACCGGCCGCACTCATCAGATTCGAATCCACATGCAGTACGTTGGTCATCCGGTTGTCGGTGATGCTACTTACGGTGGCGGGAAAAGGTATTTTGGTTCACATTCAAAACAGATTGCCGATCTTGGTAAACAGATTGTTTCCCGAACAAACCGCCAAATGCTCCATGCCCATTGTATCCGATTCAGACACCCCTTTCTGGGTCGGGAGCTTGAAATAAAAGCGCCTCTGGCTGATGACATTGAGTCTAATCTTGAAATTTTAAGAAATGCTTCAAAAAGAGATGAATGACCTAATCGACCGGTTTATCACTTATTTAAAACGGGAAAGAAGCTACTCCGAGCATACGGTGGAAGCCTATAAGCGGGATTTGAGACAGTTTGCAGAATTTTACTCCGAATATTCAAACTCGGTGCCTCTGGATATAAAAAAGGTAAATAAAATCGGTATCAGGCACTATCTCGGGATGCTTTCCGAATCCGGCCTGGCAAAAACGTCCATTACCCGAAAACTGGCAGCCCTGAAGGCGTTCTTCAAGTATCATATCCGCAGCGGAGCAATATCGGTCAATCCGGCCATGCTGATAAAATCACCCAAAACCGGGAAAAAATTGCCGACAATCCTTTCGGAAGAACAAATCGATACGTTGATTAAGACTATTTCCGATAATGATTTTGTCGGATTAAGGAACAGGGCGATTCTCGAGATGTTCTATAGCACCGGTATGCGCCTGGGCGAATTGCTTGGATTGAATTATGGCGACGTAAATTTTAAACGTTTAACTGTACGGGTGTTCGGGAAAGGATCGAAGGAGCGGATTGTGCCTTTTGGGAAAACAGCTGAAGCGGCGATCAGCAAATATCTCCGGAGCCGCCGGGAGGAATACGGCCATGTCGATCTTGAATCGCCGCTGTTTATCAGCAAACGAAACCGGCGCATATCGCGCTCGTCGGTTCAGAAAATGGTCGCGAGAATGTTGCAGACTGTTTCGGAACAGAAGCATCTCAGCCCCCATGTGTTGAGACATTCATTTGCTTCCCATCTGCTCGATCGCGGAGCAGATCTGAATGCAGTGAAGGATTTGCTGGGTCATAACAGCCTTTCCACGACCCAGTTGTATACGCATATACGCATTGAAAAGATGAAAGAGGTTTATAAACAAGCTCATCCTCATGGAGAATAACTTAATAAAAGGAGTCAACAATGAAGGTAGAAATTACTTCGCGACATTTTGATGCCAGTCCGAAAGTCAGAGAATATGTTATCGGGGAGTTACAGAAACTCGATAAATTTGATCACCTGATCAATTCCTGTAAAGTAATTCTTGAAAAATCAAAAGAGGGTAATTTTGCCGAAATAACGTTACATGTCTCCGGTAAAGACCTTGTATCTTCGGAATCCAGTGATGATATTATCAAATCGATTGACTTTGCTGTCGAAAAAATGGAACGACAACTGAAAAAATTCAAAGAAAAGAGGTATTCACACTGATGCAAGAACCATTATCCGTCGGGAAATTGTATAAAGATAACCAACGTGTATTTAAACTTAAGCGGTATAATAATACGGTTGGTTTTGATCGTATCATCGGTTCCTCAAAGTTGAACCGGCCCGGTTTGGAGCTGACCGGGTTCTGGAAATATTTCGACAAAACCCGGATTCAGATTATCGGACGAAAGGAAAGTATCTATCTCAAGACCTTATCGGAAAATGACCGGCGGGCAATTTTAACAAAGCTCTACAGTTCCGACATTCCGGCGATTATTTTTGCTCATGGCGCCAAACCGCCGGAATTTTCCCTGGAGATTGCCCGGAAAAACAATCTCGCGGTTTTGTCCACCACGATGCTGACCAGCAATCTGGTTGGTCGGATGATGGACTACCTGGACTGGAACCTCGCACCGTCAACCATTGTTCACGGTACCCTGGTGGATGTCTATGGTGTCGGGTTGCTTTTGACCGGGCGCAGCGGCATCGGGAAAAGTGAGGTTGCTCTGGACCTTGTCGAGCGGGGACATCGGCTGGTTGCCGACGATATCGTCAAAATTATCCGCCGGGCAGACAACGTTATCATCGGTACGAGCAATGAGATTCTGGAACACCATATGGAGGTTCGCGGATTGGGAATTGTCGATGTGCGCAATCTTTTTGGTATCCAGGCGATTCGTCAGCAAAAGCGGGTGGAAGTGCAGGTGGAGCTGGTGGAATGGGACGATCACAGCAGTTATGAGCGAATCGGTGCCGTTGACAAACATGTCAAAATTCTTGAGGTCAATACGCCCATCGTGAAATTGCCTATTTATCCCGGTAAGAATATTACCGTAATTGCCGAGGTTATTGCTATGAATCACCTGCTGAAATACATGGGTGAAAATTCCGCCAGGAATTTTGAGAAAAAGCTGGCTGCCAAGATTCGAAAAAAAACGCATCTGTCAGAATTACAACAGTATTTAAAGAAGGATTTTGAATAAATAAGAGGAGATATGTTTTGCGTGCAGTCATCCCAGCCGCCGGAATCGGAAAACGCCTAAGACCATTGACATTGACGAGACCGAAAGTTTTGCTTCCGGTTGCCGGCAAACCTATTCTCGGGCACATTCTTGATAAACTGATCGGCTCCGGTGTAGACGAAATTGTCCTGATCGTCGGGTATAAAGCGGATAAGGTCGTTGACTATGTTACCACTCACTATTCGGTGAACGTCCGATTTGTGGAGCAGAAAGAGCGTAAAGGATTGGGACACGCCATAGGCATGGGACTGGATGATTCGGATGAACCGGTCCTGATCATTCTGGGAGATACCATTCTCGATCTGGATTTTGATAAATTTGTCAATAGTAATCAGAATATTATCGGTGTGATGACCGTGGAAGATCCCAGCCGCTTTGGTATTGTTCAGACCGACGGCCGGAAGGTCCTTCGGCTGGTGGAAAAACCCCGGGAATATATCGGCAATCAGGCGATTGCCGGAATCTATCTGCTGCAAAATCAGGGGATGCTGAAAAGGGCCGTCGATTATATTGTGGAGCATGAAATTACTACAAAAAATGAATACCAGCTGACTGATGCCCTCCAGATTATGCTGGATTGGCAAACGGCAATAGTGGCGGAACCGATCGAGGCCTGTTACGATTGCGGAACGCGGGATACATTGCTGAATACGAATAGGATTTTACTCGGGAAAATGGCTCAGAAAGAGTACCAATTGACCGACTCGGTCCTTATACCGCCGGTTTTCCTTGGCGATAACGTATCGGTTGAAAAAAGCGTTATCGGTCCCAATGTAAGCGTGGCGGAGGGGACCCGGATATCGACTTCGGTTGTTGAGGATTGTATTATTGATGAAAGTTCCGTCGTTAGAAATGCCGTTTTAAAAGAGTCGTTAATCGGTCGGGATGCCATGGTAAAAGGTGTTGGAACCGGCATTGATATAGGGGATAGCACTCAAAAGGATTTAGGTTGATTTTATAGACGCAGAAGCGTATGTTTAGTGAGTTAAATAAAGGAGAATATACATGCCGAAAATTTACCATTTTACTTCGGAATCTGTAACCGAAGGACATCCGGATAAAGTCTGTGATGCCGTTTCCGATTCGGTTCTGGACGCCCTGTTAGCGGTTGATCCGGACAGCCGGGTCGCCTGTGAGACGTTGACTACGACAGGATTAGTTATGGTTGTGGGAGAAATTTCAACGAAAGCCTATGTTGATATACCGCGGGTTGTCCGCAATACATTAAAGAAAATCGGTTATACCAATCCGGATTTCGGACTGGATGCCACCAGTTGTGCGGTGATTACATCGATTCACGAACAGAGTGAAAATATTGCGCTGGGCGTCAATGAGACCGAAAAACATGAACAGGGAGCCGGTGACCAGGGCATGATGTTCGGGTATGCCTGTGATGAAACCCTGGAACTGATGCCCTTACCCATCACTTTGGCGAATAAAATTACCATGCGACTCGCGGATGTTCGGAAAAAGGGAATTTTAAACTGGGTGCGTCCCGACGGAAAATCTCAGGTGACGGTGAAATATGTGGATGGCGAGCCGAAATCGGTAACCAGCGTGATTGTTGCCGTTCATCATAATCCGGAGATTGATCACGACCGAATTGTTAAGGATATTAAAAAACATGTTATCATTCCGGTCTGTCAGGATTATATTACTCCGGAAACGAAGTTTTATATCAACGCCACGGGAATTTTCACTGTTGGCGGACCGGAGGCCGATGCCGGTGTCACCGGGCGGAAGATTATTGTGGATACCTACGGCGGAATGGGACGGCACGGAGGCGGCGCATTTTCCGGGAAGGATGCCTCCAAAGTCGATCGTTCGGCGTCGTATATGGCCCGTTATATTGCAAAAAATATTGTTGCAGCCAAGCTGGCCCGTCGTTGTGAAGTTCAACTGGCCTATTCCATCGGTGTGGCGGATCCTGTATCTGTTTATGCCAATACTTTCGACACAGGCAGGGTGGATGAGGATCAATTGGCGGAGGCCATCCGAAAAATATTCCCGTTGAAACCTGCGGAATTAATCAAGCATTTGCAGCTGAAGCGCCCGATATTTTCGAAAACATCGGCCTATGGTCATTTCGGCCGCAACGAAGAGGAATTTACCTGGGAGAAAACCGATAAAGTGGATGAATTAAAAAAGTATTTTGGAGTAAAATAATGGAAGGTAAGATCAAAGATATTAAAATGGCGGAAGCCGGACACCTGAAAATCGAATGGGCTGAAGCCCATATGCCGGTGATGATGGCCCTGCGTGAAAAGTATTCAAAAACCAAACCTCTGACCGGAATGCGGATCAGCGGCTGTCTGCATGTCACCAAGGAAACAGCGGTTCTGGTGCGCACTCTGATCGCCGCCGGTGCTCAGGTTGCCTGGAGCGGTTGTAATCCGTTAAGCACGCAGGACGATGTCGCAGCCGCCCTTTATGAAGAAGACGTTCCCATCTGGGCCTGGCATGGTATGTCAACGGAGGAGTTTTACTGGTGTATTGATCAGACGCTTGTTCAAAAACCGACCTTGACCTTGGATGATGGAGCGGATCTGATTTTTACAATTCATAATAGATATCCGGATCTGGCGAAAAAAATAATCGGCGGTTCAGAAGAAACCACTACCGGCATTCATCGTCTCCGTGCGATGGCGGCGGATGGCAAACTACTCTATCCGGTCGTAGCGGTCAATGATGCCGAAACGAAATGGGATTTTGATAATGTCTACGGAACCGGCCAATCATCAATGGACGGAATTTTAAGAGCGACGTCGATTTTAATGGCCGGAAAAACGATGGTGGTGGCCGGATATGGTCATTGCGGGAAAGGCTGTGCCATGCGGGCTGACGGTCTGGGCGCCAATGTTATCTGCACCGAAGTAAAGCCTACTGCGGCGCTAAAAGCAACACTTGATGGTTACCGCGTGATGCCCATGGACGAATGTGCGCCCATTGGCGATATTTTTATTACGGCCACAGGAATGAAAGATGTAATTGTCAAACGTCATTTTGAAATGATGAAAGACGGAGCCATTGTCTGTAATACCGGACATTATGACTGTGAGATAAATCTCGATGATTTGGAATCGATTACGGTGTCCAAGAAGGAAGTTCGACCCAATTGTGTCCAGCATACTATGAAAAACGGGAAACGGATTTATGTCCTCGGTGAAGGACGTCTGGTCAATCTGGTGGCCGCCGAAGGTCATCCTTCCGAAGTGATGGATATGTCCTTTGCCAACCAGTTTATGGCCATGATATTTTTAGCCAAGAATAAGACCGACCTCGAAAATAAAGTCTATGACATCACAGAGGAACAGGATCAGGAGATCGCCGCTCTGAAGCTGCAGACGATGGGCATCGGTATTGATAAACTGACCGAAGAGCAGATACGTTATAAGACCGCTTATTACGAAGGCACATAATACTATTTTCGTTGATACAATCTCTTGTGGATTAATGTGAAACGAAACACCGGTATATATTTTCTCCTGCTGCTGTTATGGTGGCTGACGGATTGTGAATTTAAATTGCCGACTTTGCCGCGAGTACCGGAACGCTGGAATTCCAGGCTTATCTTGCCACTGTTACAACAGGAGTATTCCTTTCAGGATTTGGTTTATGATTCCCTGTCCGGCCGGAATAATCCGATCTTTGCCGATACCACTTCTCACAAATTGTTCTATTTTGCCGTTGATACTCCCGGACAGGTGTTAACCATAGCCCCGGATTATTGGAAGATTCCCGGAGCCGACTTTTCTAAAAAGCTCGATCTGAGCAGAATCATCGATGCCGAACTGAACAAACCAGTACCGGTCTATCAGACTGTAGCCAAGGGCCTGATCAGTAAACGGAATAATTATATTGTCAGGGCAGCGCTTAACTCCGATAATATGAGAGGCGCCAATTCAATCCGGGTGTCGGCAACACTTTCCGATACCATGGATAACGATCTGGATATTGAGATCATTGCAAGAAATTTCAAGGATGTCAATACCGATAGGCTGTGGATCGACACTCTGCATCTGGCGGCCGACAGTCTGAATGCGCAAATCAGTATGGATGTCAACGGCGATTCCTTATTCAGTATCGATCGTCGTTCAATGATTGATTCGCTGGAATTTGGGTTAACGCTGATGATCCGGGACACGCTGAGGCAGAAGTTGACACAAAACCTGGAGATCGGATTTGAAATCGGAGAGCTGCATCTTGCGTCTTTTTACGGTCGGCCGATTGCTTCGGGATATCTGAATGGTCATGAAATACTCAACAGTCCCGACGGAGCGGACAGTATTCTTTTTGATAATGCCAATGCGGATTTCACCGTTACTAATACGGGCGCTTTCGATTCCCTGCGAATCGTGATTTCCGGTCGCAAAATGCTGAGGACGCTGGCTGAAACGGATGACGCATTTGCGTTATCCGGAACATCCTATCGCTGTAACCTGGCGCCGATTATGGCGGTTTTGCCGGATAGTATCATATTTTATGTGGAGGCAGCCCAACCGCTGGCTCAGTATGACGGCGCCGCCATAGGCGGTGAAATTACGGTGGGCTATCAACTCTATGCGCCGCTGAAATTCACTCTGCCGGCCGAATTGTTACTCTCTGCAGGTCACCCGACCCGTTTCTATATTACGGATAGTCTGACCCGTTCGAATATCAGTCGTTCCCAGAATGGTGCTCAACTGGATATAACTATAACCAACCGTACTCCTTTCAGGGGATCACTGATTCTGCTGATCGGCAATCGTGATGTTTTTCCCATGGACAGCGCCGATGCGAGCCTCTATCCGGGATATCGATTCATCAATGATACGCTTTACTATATTGGCAGCGACACCGAACAGGTTCTTATCGACACTCTGGCGCTGATTGATTTACCGGCATCTGTAATGGAAACTGATTCAGTGATATCGGTCGGACGGGAAACCCAGATTTACTTTGCCGATTCCAGGGCTCTGAGTGTAATTTCCGATACATGTTATTTTCTGCCCAAATTTCATCTGGTGAATCCAGATACCAACGAGATTTTTTTACAGAGCGATTACAAAATCGAGATTGAGAGTTATTTAAATCTGCTGTTTGACGCCGGGGCTCTGAATCAGACAGCAACCGATACATCGGATACGACCGGATAGGATATAAGGATGACTTTTTCGAGAATGTGGAGAGAGCATCGATACCTCGCAAAGCTTGCGATGGTGGTGACACTTTTCGCAAGCTTTCTATCCGGTCAGAATCTGGCTCACCCCCGAGCGGTTGCCATGGGCGGTGCGTTTACCGCTATTCCAGACGGGCTGTTCAGTGTAAACAGCAATCCCGCCAATCTGGCCTTCCCGGAGGATTTCAATACCTATTTCTATCTCGGAGGTCTGGACTGGCAAATTACGAATAATTTTTATTCATTGCTGACGACTGCAAAGTATGGCGGAAAGGATTTAACGGTTGATGACGGTGAACTCCAGAGAGAATTTATCAATGATCTTCCCGAAAATGGTTGGAGGACCACCAGTTCTCTCAGAATACCGCTGCCATTAATAAATTTCTCAAAAGGGAATAAATCCTTTACGACAAACATACTGTATGCCGGTGATTATTATGTTTCCAAGCCTGCTCTTGATGTCATTTTCGGTAATTGGGAGAAGGGTGTTGAGTACGATACGGATTTACGGATTGATGCCATGACGGCTATAGAGTACGCCTACTCCATGGGAATTCCCTATGATAATATATCCTTTGGATTCTCATTGAAATATTATCAGGGACTTGGATATTTTGGCCTGGCTCCGGGGCAAAGCAGTGGCACAATCAAGGTTGACACGGCAAATTTTGTTCTGACCGGTTCAGGTGATTATCTCTTTCGCCAGTCCGGGGCAGGTCGGGGAGTCGGTGTGGACCTCGGCTTCACTTACCGGGACAAAAGCGGCCTGGATATCGGTTTTTGTGTTCAAAATATTGCCGGCCTGATTCGCTGGAACAGTCCGACCCTGTTTTCAACGGGGAATTCTATCCTTAAACTCATGGGAAATCAATTGAAGAGTGGGATGATCAAAAATACGGACCTGGACCTTCCTTTCGATGGCGAAAGCTATCATTACGAATTTGAGTTCCGGAATATTGCCGGCGATCGGCTCTTTGAAGGTGACAGCAGTTACAGCGATTTTTTCTACAGCAAACGTGAGATCGTCGAAGATGATTCCAGCGCTTTTAATACGAAACTGCCGCTGGTACTGCGGTTTGGATTAGCCAAACAGGTTAGCAATGATCTGTTGCTGGCGATGGATTTTTCAACCGGTTTCCGGGATCGGTTTAATTACAACAAAGGCTGGCGTTTATCCATGGGGATGGAATATACCTATCTTCCGAAATTGCCCTTTCGTTTTGGAATGGCGATAGGTGATATCACCGGCTGGGAAGTCAACCTTGGCAGCGGTCTGCATATCGGTTTTGCTCATTTGGACTGGGCGGTCGGTTTTCATCGCGGTATCTGGGTGCACACGTCGAAGGGTATTCACTTTTCGTTGGGTTCCTATTTTACCGGTAAACGTAAAACCAGTTAATAATTTAAAGTAACCGGGGTAGTGAATCTCCCGGAGAGAAACTCCGTGAAACCATTTCGAATTCCATTCAGATATAGAACATTCATTGTTTATATTGCTTTCGGTTTGTTCTGGTGGTCGCTGAGCTGTACCTACGAACCGGTTCAAGCGCCGGAATTGCCCGTCTTCTATCAGACTCTGAATCTGCCGCTTACAGATGTGTCTCTGCCTTTGAGAGACCTACAAGATTCCACGAACGGAATCTACGGTGATTCACTGTCCGATTCCCTCTATTTTAAATTTCGGGGTTTGCTGGACACGGTGACGCTCACCGAGGATATTTTTGTCATTCCCACGGCAACTGAAGTTGCCTTTCAGCAGGATTTCGGCGATATGGACCAGGCCGGTAATCCGGTATCCATCTCTTTTGATCAGACGCTTCGGCTGGCAACCCTGGCGGGAATATCTTTGCCAAAGTCCGAAGATTACACTATCCCCGCAGTGCCGCGAGCGCCCTTGATTGACCGTGAATCTCCCTATCAAATCTTCGATAAAAACGGAATCCCCTATTTTGAACGGGTGGATTATCTTACAATCGGTGACGGAGAATTTTCAACAATTGTGGAAAACCGGATGCTTATGGACCTGGATTCGGTCATTATTCAGATGAAAAATAAAGACGGAGCGCTCATCGCAGAGTCATTCTATGAAACCATTCCATCAGGTGAAACCCGCTCCGGCAGCAGCGATCTTGCTGGAAAACAGATGCAGGATTCCATTATTGTTAAAGTTTCGGCTATTCTGGGCGGGACAGATGGCGCTCCGCTGGTTATCCCCGCCGGTTCCGATCCTTATATGACCATAACAGTCGCTGTTGATCTCAATGAGATTGAAAGTTTTACCGGGAAACCGGAACCGATTGAAATCCGTACCGCTCAGAAACTTCCGGAATCCAATAATACGATTTTTAAAGGAATCCTGGGGGAAACGCCGACGCTGAGTCTTGATACCAATCTGATCAGTTACCGGATTGAAAATACGTTACCGATCGACATGAATATGGAGATGGTGTTTTATAATTTTTATGAGGATACGGGGCCGCTGACACTCGACGCGGTTATGACTACCGGTAATGTTGTCACTGGATCGGAACGGCTCGATCTGGATACATTGCGGAATGTGGATCCCAAGACCGTAGTGGATTCAATTATAGTTGTGACGACGATTACCATTCTTCCCGATGAGGGTGACACCGTTTCCACAATTCCCCTGGATTTCGGTGACGGATTACTGGATTTTGCAATGAACATTTCGGTGATGAAGTTTAAGGAAATTGTCGGCTTTTTCAATGAATCCTTTGCTATCCCGCCGATTACAATTAATGATATTCCGACCGGTTTGGGTGATGTCAATTTCGGTTCTGTGCTCCTGAATCTGCATCTGTTTAATGAAATTCAGGCCCAGACAGAACTGAATTTCAACATTGTGGGCTATAAGGAAAATCAGCCGCCGAAAACAATTTCCGCCGCCGAAATTATCTACAAGGCCACTGAAGCCGAACCGGTGAAAGAATCGGATATTCAGATTGACATTGCGCCGATATTCAATATGGTTCCCGATTCGATGATGGTATTCGGAGAAGCGGCCATTCCCTCGAATGATACGTCCCGCCTGCAGGTGAATAAGTCCTTTTGGGGGTATTATGAGCTCATTGTTCCCTTTGTCATGCAAATTAACGACATGACTTTTATTCCGGTTTCCTCTTCCGAAATTGCGCCGATGGATTATGAAACCCGCACCCGCATAAATAATGGTTTGATTCAAGCAGCCATTGTTACAAAAATAACCAACGATTTCCCTCTTTCCGGACGGGTTGATATTCTGGTGTCGAATTACGATTATTTTCCGCTGTATGCCGACAGCCTTGATTCCGGATATCAATTCATTAACGATACAATCTATGCCGTTACGGATACCGGCAATGTTGCCGTCATTGTAGATACGCTAGCCACGATTTTACTGCCCGAGCCGGTGCTGGATGAAAACTTTCGGGTGCAGACTCCGGGTTTCGCCGAAGAGAGCGCTGTCATTGATTCGGAGAAAATAAATCTGATTGTCAGCGATGAGACCCGCTACCTGCGTCCACGCATCCACCTGAACAGAACAGATGACTTTGTGTATATTGGTTATAATGATGTGGTCAGGATTGTGTCATTGTTTAGTATGACCCTGGAGGCCGGCGCGATGTTTGGAGAGATTGAAGAAGATTCTACAAATGCCGATACATTGCAGAAAGCCATATTGCCAAAGAGAAAGGAAAATCCTGAGACCAGGCTTCCATAGAATAGTTTTCTGGATGGTCATCGTGCTAATGACCGTTTCAGTGTCCGGTCAAACCCGGCGGGACCCCCGGGGTATGGCCCTGGCCGGGGCCTATGGTGTCATGGCGCGAGGACTTTTTACGGTGGATTATAACCCGGCAAATCTGGCGATTCCGGAGCGGTACAAATCTTACCGTGTCTTGGGCGGACTGGCAACCAGTTTTACGAATAATATGTTATCGCTGAGAAAATATAATGATTATAACGGCAAAGACATGGAAGCCGATGACGGTCTGCTGAAAGAACAGTTCCTGTCCGAAATTCCCGCGAAGGGCTGGCGGATTTTTACCGATTTACATCTTCCTTTGCCATACCTGAATTTTTCCCGTTACAATAAAGCCTTTACGTCGGATATGATCCTGATCGGTGATGTGGGTTTGCCCCGGGGACTGGTGCGGTTAATTTTTGATGGAAACCCCATCGGAAAAGACATGAACCTGGACTTTCGTGAAGATTTTCTGATCATGAATCAGTGGGCCTATTCCTTTGCATTTCCGATTAGAAAACTGTTTTTCGGTGTGTCGTTAAAGTATCTGCAGGGTATCAGCTATTTCGGACTCAATCCCGATTCCTCCTATGGCTATGTTAGGACCAATTTTACATCCGGGAAAAATTACATGGAGGGGGAAGGTTATTATCTTTTTCAGCAATCCGTCGGCGGCCGCGGTTTTGCGATGGATATTGGTATTACATCACAGGAAATCAACGGATATCGGCTGGGATTTTCCGTGACAAATCTTTTCGGACGAATTAAATGGAACGAAAATACGGTTGTCTCCCGACTTCTGGGAAATAAGGGCTTTATCGGTGATGGTGGCAGCTATGCTTACTGATTCGAGGTCAATGAAGCCC
>QNCV01000051.1 GCA_003645845.1 Fidelibacterota bacterium
CGCATTTGTGCCAATCCTAATACGAAAGAATATGGAATATTGTCGGTGCTTAGTCAGTCTTACGGTAATCCAAAAATCGAATTTGATGTATCGCCAAAGGTTTTTCGTCCAATCCCGGAAGTCACCTCTACCATGCTAAGCATAATTTTTAAAAAGAGTGACTATTCCTTCGAATTTAAGGAAAATTTTCACACAACTGTTCGCACCGCATTTGCCAAACGCCGTAAAACCCTGAAAAACACACTGACCGAGCTCATTCCTGAAAACAGAATGAACTGTCCGATTGATTTATCACGAAGAGCAGAATCGCTGACTGTGTCAGATTTTATCCTTCTGACACAATGGTTATTTAACAAAACATAGACATTATTTTTTCTTGAATAAAAGGGGAAAACGAAATAACTTTACCCGCTTTTTAAAAGGGGCCCCTAGCTCAACGGTTAGAGCGCCGGACTCATAATCCGTCGGTTCGGGGTTCGAATCCCCGGGGGCCCACAAAAATTATTCCCGTCGGTAAACGGCGGGATTTTTGTTTTTAAACACGCTTTGAAAATCTTCAATATGTATTTTTATAACACCACTGTCCGTTTAAACTAAAATCATTTGTGGTACGGGACTTCTTTAACGTTTGATTGTGGTTGAATTCAAAGATGAAAATCTGGTATTTGATATAGGGAATTGCAAAATAAATGTGTGTACTGAAATAGTATTCGTAGAATGTTATCATCCAAACTCCTGATAACAACAGCATTTACGACCGAAGACAAAAGGGAAATGTGGCTATGTCAGGCCTCTGAGCAAGTAACTTTTCACTATTTAGCCACCGATGCTTTATCATTCCGATCCAAGCCTCTTGACAGAAGAAAAGTGATATTTATAAATCCGTTTTGATAATTCCACTTGACTCCAAAGTAAATATTGTATAACATTTCAAACGTTTGCGTAAATGTTGATATTTGTTTTTTATCGTTGGGGAATGAGAATTGAAAAAAAACCTGGTAACTAAAAAAGATATCGCTAAAAGCCTGAATATTTCACCGTCCACAGATCCAGAGCATTACGAGACCATCCGGATATCAGCGCACAAAATAAAAAAGGGTTCACTCTTTAGAAGAAGATATGGATTATCATTCTGATTCAATCGCTCAGAGTTTAAAGCAAAGAAGAACGAATCTTATCGGTGTTATCGTTCCTGAAATAAAACATAATATTTTCTCAGCTGCAATAAGTTGGATCGAAGAGATAGCCTGCGGAAACGGATACGCAATCATTGTATCTCAATCTAATAAAAGCTGTAACAGAGAACGTGTAAATGTACGCGCTTTAATATCGAACCGGGTAGCCGGATTGCTCATCTCAATTTTTCAAACAATTAAAAGAAGCGACAACTTTAAGGTTCCGAAAGATATTGCGCTGGTAGACTGCTCAAATAATCCTATTACGCGCTTGATAAAGCCATCTCTAACGACAGTGATTCAACCGGCTTATAAAGTAGGTAAAAGAGTTGCGAAACTGTTGATAGAGCAGATTAAATCCGGCAAAAATTTTATACCGGGAAAAGAGATATCAAAAGCTAAATTGATTATCCGGGGTTCAGCTTGATATTGAGTTATAATCGATAACTAATAAAAGGGGTGTGTAAACAAGATGGAACAAATAGTATTTAATTGGTATGACGGTCTGATATTTTTAATGTTCTTTCTAATTGTTGTGGCTTTCAGTATGTATAAAAGTCGCAAAGAAAAGACCGGAGAGGATTATTTTCTTGCGGGCAGACAATTAATCTGGCCCTTGATTGGTCTATCAATGATCGCGGCCAATATTTCTACAGAACAATTTGTAGGAATGTCGGGGCAGGGCGCCGGTTCTGCCGGACTGGCGATTGCTTCTTATGAATGGATGGCGGCGATAACGATGGTTATCGTGGCAATTTTCCTTTTACCACATTTTCTCAGAGCAGGAATATATACTTTTCCAGAATTTTTAGAATATCGATATTCACCAACAGCAAGAAACTTAATGGCATTTTATACTGTCATAATCTATGTTTTTGTACTTGTTGCATCTGTTGTATATACAGGTGGTTTGACAATTACTACTCTTTTTGCCGGCATAAGGCCTTTTGGTATGGAAGTAACTTTAACAAAAGCTGTCTGGCTTGTAGGTATTATTGCTGCTATATATACTATTTGGGGCGGACTTAAAGGTATTGCCTGGGCAGACCTTTTCTTTGGTTCAAGTTTAATATTAGGTGGAATAGTTACTTTAATAATCGGATTCGGCAAAGTCGGCGGGGTCAGAAATTTTTTTGAGGTAAATCAGGATAAACTTCACATGATTCTTCCGGCTGATCACCCGGTATTACCATGGACAGCATTAGTCTTTGGGCTCTGGTTGCCGAATTTTTATTATTGGAGTGTTAATCAGTTCATTACACAAAGGACTTTGGCAGCGAAAAGTCTCAAAGAAGGTCAAATGGGAGTTATTTTTGCATCTTTCCTTAAACTTATAACGCCATTTATAATTGTTTTTCCCGGTATTATGGCCTGGCAATTATTTAAAGGACAGATGACCGGTCCCGGCGGTACGGATGCGGCCTTTCCTCTGATTATAAGAAATATTATACCCTCGGGGTTCAAAGGGTTTATCTTTGCCGCAGTAGGCGGCGCGGTAATTAGTTCGTTGGCATCCATGCTTAATTCCGCTTCGACAATTTTTACAATGGACATCTACAAACGTATAATTGAAAAAGATATTTCGCAGAAGAAAACTATTAATACCGGAAGAATTTCAACTTTTGTTTTTCTAATTATCGGCTGTTTGATCGCCCCGATTTTAGCAAATCCAGCCTTAAAAGGAATATTTACCTATTTACAGGAATTTCAGGGATTTATTTCGCCGGGTATTTTAGCGGCGTTTGCGTTTGGCATGATATTTAAGCGGGCGCCCAAAGCCGCTGGGGTAAGCGCTCTGGTACTCAATCCGATAATCTATGGTCTTTTGCTCATTTTTTGCGGTTCACTACCAGTTTTTGAAAATATTCAGATTGTTCAAATTGCTTTTCTAAACCGAATGGCAATTACTTTTATCATAATAGTGATTGTTATGGCAATCATTACATTTCTGAAACCACTGGATAAACCTGTCACTATGCCGGAACGGGAAGAATTCGATATGCAATCCACACCTGTCGTGAAATGGCTGGGTGCAGCGATCATCGTGGCTGTTATGGTGCTGTATGTTATCTTCTGGTAAAATTTAAATGTAAATGGCAGATTGCATCTACGCCATACAAAATTCAAAGATAACCTCCGAATTTCCCAACATGGACTCCTGTTGAAGAATTCGGGGGTTATCTCAAAATACCCCGTCTTACAGAATCATTCCGGTCGAACTCACGTTAATTTAAATGAATTAAACGTTTAAGGCATATATATCGGTGCCCCCGGGCCGATCGGCAATCCAAACAGCATCCAGAGACTTAACAGGACAATCCAGGCAATCGTTAGAAATACTGTGTAAGGCAGCATCGTTGCAATAATTGTTCCCAGCCCGGCTTTCTCATTATATTTCTGAGCAAAGGCCACAATCAGGGCGAAATAGCTCATCATCGGTGTAATTACATTGGTCACCGAATCACCAATCCGGAAAGCCGCCTGAGTAATGGCCGGATAATAACCAAGCAGCATGAACATCGGTACAAATATCGGCGCCATAATCGCCCACTTTGCCGATGCGCTGCCCATGAAGAGATTAATAAATGCCGACACAAATACAAATGCAATAACCAACCCTATTCCGGTAAAACCGATGGATTCCAGTAGTTCAGCTCCTTTGATGGCAATCATGATTCCTATATTGCTCTTTTTAAAATAAAAGACAAATTGTGCCGCAAAGAACACCAGAACGATATAACTGCTCAAGCCTTTCATGGAATTGGTCATATGTTTAATGGCGTCTTTATCATTCTTGACCGTTCCTACGACAATCCCGTAAACCAACCCCGGGACGAAAAAGAAAATCAGGATTGCCGTGATAAGACCGCTCATGAACGGCGATTTCAGAATGGAATGAGTTGCCGGATCGCGTAGTAATGCATTATGTGGAACCGTCAGAATCAAAAACAGACCAATCGTTAACAAGACTGAAATGCCCGCCCAGCGAAGTCCTTTGCGCTCCTTTTCATCGATGATATCAAAAGATTCGATTTCACCTTTATATTCACCCAGTCGCGGCTCGACGAATTTTTCGGTGACCCAGGTACCAACGATTGTTACCATAAAGGCCGAAGCCATCATAAAATAAACATTGATCGCCGCACTGAGTTTCATCGTCGGATCAATAATATTTGCCGCTGATTCCGTCAATCCTGACAGGATCGGATCAATGGTACCGATAAGAAAATTTGCTCCGAACCCTGCCGATACGCCGCAGAATGCTGCCGCAAGTCCCGCCAGCGGATGCCGTTTGACTGCCGCGAACACCATAGCTCCAAGGGGAATTAATATCACATAACCAGCGCTGGAAGCCAAATGTGATAACACGCCGGCCGCCACAACCGATACGGTAATCAGCCGTTTTGGCGCTGATGTCACGAGATGCCGTAACGCTGCGGTCAACAACCCCGAACCTTCCGCAACTCCGACACCGATCATTGCAACTAAAACAATTCCTAACGGAGGAAATTTAACAAAATTATCCGTCGCGGTTGACCAGATGAACCGAAATCCGTCACCGCTCAGCAGGTTGATGACACGAATTGTTTCACCGGTTCCAGGATGGACCGCAGTCACTCCCATACGTTCAATTATATAAGAAAAAATTAGGGTTAATAATGCAAAAATGGCAAAAAGTGTTGCCGGATGGGGTAACTTGTTTCCGATTTTTTCGATGGCATCCAGCGCCCGAAGACTTAATGATCGTTTATTCTGATCACGTTTACGTTTGAAAATATTTCTCATAAATCCTTCCGACTTTTGTTCCTTTTTATTCTGTTTTGCTTCCGTCATTCAATGCTCCTCAACCAATAATAAAAACACTTTAATTATTTAAGTAACAGTATTGCGTATGATACAAAACATCAGGTAAAAATAAAAATGTTTTAGACACCGGTTTTTAATTTGTTGGCTATTTCTCTTTTCTAAATAAATTACTCAATGGCAAATTCGCTTTTCAAAGTTATAATTTTCGATCTCGACGGCACTCTTGTGGATTCCAGTGGGGATATTGTCCATTCCATTAATCTGACCTTAGATATTTTTTATCTAAATCATATTGAGCGGAGGGTTTGTGTTAATTTTATTGGAAGCGGCATTCGAACCCTGGCAAAACGATCCTTTGCCTGGATATTATACGGAAATCCCGATACCGAAATCGATCGGAAATTACTGGAAAGCGCTGATCGGGAGTACCGAAAAATATACGCCAGACACTTGCTCGACACCACAGTATTGTATCCAAACGTTCAATCGACATTAGAAAAATTATCGGATTATTCACTGGCGGTGGTTTCCAATAAGGCCTATGTCTATACGGAAATAATATTAGATCATTTTCACATTAAGAGATATTTCGATTTGATTCTTGGAGGGGATTCAGTGATACGGAAAAAGCCTCATCCCGAACCCCTTTTGCGGGTTGCAAAGCACTTCAATTCTAAGCCTGAACAATGTCTGATGGTTGGCGATAGTGAGAAAGATATCGCTGCTGCTAAATCCGCCGAACTACCCGTTGCAGCTGTGACATACGGCATGCGACCTAAAGTTTTATTAGAAAAGTTAAAACCGGATATGATTATTGATAATTTTGAGGATTTACTCACAATAATTTAGTGGGATTCAGACCCGGTTCCGAATCTGTCAGATGGTCGTTTCATCAAAATGAATCGTGAGTGAATGGCGTTGCGTTTCCATTTTTCTGAGAGCCACACCAGCCTGTTCGAACATGATTTTAGAGGCCTTGACTGCATCGGAATCTTTATATTTATCGGATAAATAAACAACCTCTTTTATACCTGACTGGATGATTGCCTTGGCGCACTCATTACAGGGAAATAAAGCGACGTAAATCGTGGCTCCCTTTAAATCCCGGGAGATACTGTTCAGAATTGCATTCAGTTCGGCATGACAAATATACGGATATTTTGTATTCAGGAAACTACCTTCTCTATTCCAGGGAAGTTCCTCATCGGAACAGCCGGTGGGAAAACCGTTATAGCCAACACCAACGATTTTTTTATCCCGGTTTACGATACAGGCACCAACCTGTGTATTGGGGTCTTTACTACGTTGCGCCGATAAAAGTGCTACTCCCATAAAATATTCATCCCAGCTGATATAGCCCCGTCGCTTCGTTATTTTTTCCACTCTCAAACTCCTATAAACATCGGAAATATAATTAGAATCCATGATAAATACCATGATTTCGCTCGCTCGGTTTGACACTTATAAAACAGACGAATATCTTAAATAATTTAAGAATATCCCCATAATTCTTCTTGCATAATTTAATTTATTTACTTTATATTCCCTTTGATATGTATATAATTAAAGTATATAGAGGTAAGTATGTTTGGCTCGCTTCAGGAAGTATCGTCCTTTCTACGTGATAATGACATTAATTTTATTGACTTGAAATATACCAATCTTTTTGGGGGACTTCATCATATAACCATTCCGGCACAACAGTTTAACCATCAGCTAATGGAAGAGGGAGTCGGGTTCGATGCTTCTTCCACTCCCGGTTTTAAAACACTTGAATCCGGTGATATGGTTTTGATACCGGATTTGAAATCGGGATTTGTTGATCCCTTTTTCGAACATAAAACGATTAGTTTCTTTTGCAACATTGCCGAAGCCGATACAAAGAAACCCTTCCATAGGGATCCGCGATATATTGCCACTCTTTCCGAAGAGTATTTGAAATCGACGGGGATTGCTACCGAAAGCCGCTGGGGACCTGAATTCGAGTATTATATTTTTAACAGCGTGGATTACCGCAATGATCCCTATTTTTCTTTTTATCAGATTAATTCCAACGAAGCCCAGTGGAGCAACTATTTTGAGAAAGGCAAACAGGATGGGTATCAGATGTTCAACCATCGCGGTTACCATGCCAGTCCTCCCTTTGACGAGTTATATGATATCCGTTCCGAAACAGTCAGAATTATGGAAGCCTGTGGAATCCCTGTCAGATACCATCATCATGAGGTTGGCAGTTCGGGACAGGTCGAGATCGAGGTCATTATGGATAACCTGCCACGCATGGCAGACGTGGTCATCCTCGGCAAGTATATCATTAAAATGACCGCTAAAAAATACGGAAAAACAGCGACATTTATGCCAAAGCCATTATATGATGAACCTGGTTCAGGTATGCACTATCATCAGCATCTTTTTAAAAACAACAAGCCACTATTTTATGATAAAAACGGCTATGGCGGTCTCAGTAAAACCGCCCGGGAATATATTGCCGGCCTTTTGAAACATGCGCCGGCGTTAACCGGCCTGACCAATCCATCGACCAATTCTTACAAACGGCTGGTTCCGGGTTTTGAAGCACCGGTAGCGCTCTTTTTCAGTTTAGGAAACCGTAGTTCGGCAATCCGCATCCCGAAATATGCCACTAAGCCTGAAACGAAGCGAATCGAATATCGCCCGCCGGACGCAACCACCAATCCCCATCTTGCCATGTCTGCCATGCTCCTGGCCGGCATCGACGGTATCAAGACTCATCTGGACCTGGAAAAAGAAGGATTCGGGCCCTACGATATGAATCTGTTTGCACCGGAAAATGCCGAAGTCCTAAATTCAATAAAATCTATTCCGGACTCTCTGGATTCAGCGCTGGAAGAACTTAAAAACAATCATCAGTTTCTGTTAGCCGGGAATATATTTACCGAGGATATCATCCGTACCTGGGTGGATTACAAATATCATAATGATTTTATTGCCAATCGCAACCGACCCACGCCTTATGAATATTTGCTTTACTATGGCATTTAATTGTATATTCGATCAAAATTTTGATATGTAACAATTCTCAAAATTATCGAACACTAATATATAATGACATATTCAATAATAGAAAGGGGTCATCATGAAAAAAATCACTGGGGTGTTAATTGTGCTGATGGTGTTTAGTTTTTTTAGCAATCAGGTCCTCTCACAAACCCGGGATCGGTCAGAAATTGCCGATCAGTATAAGTGGGATTTGACTGATCTGTATCCATCTGAAGAAACATTTCAGAAAGCCAAGGATGCAACCGTTAAGAAGTTTGACGGAATTCTTGATTTTAAAGGGAAATTGACAAAATCTCCGCAAAATCTGTTGAATGGTTTGGACTATCATACCGCAATAATCAAAGAAATGATGCGTCTCTCATCCTATGCCGGCAAACTGTCCGATCTTGATACCCGTGATTCAAAATATCTGGCAATGCGACAGGAAATCAGTCAGCTGTTCACTCAGTATAATTCGAAATCTTCCTTCATTGATCCGGAAATCCTGACGATGAATAAGAAGAAAATCGACAAATTTCTGACCAAAGAACCAAAACTGGAAGTTTATAAATTCTATCTGTACGATCTTCTTCGCAGCAAAGAACACATGCTTTCGGCGAAAGAAGAGAAAATCGTCGCTGAAGCCGGACTGATCACCGGGGCCGGCGAATCAATTTACGGAATATTCAAAAATGCCGATATGCCTTACCCGACCGTAACACTTTCCAATGGCAAAGAAGTATTGGTCGATCAGGCTGGCTACGGTCGTTATAGGGCCAGCGCTAATCGCGAAGATCGTAAAAAAGTATTCGAGGCCTTTTTCGGTAAATTCAACGATTTCCGCCGAACATTCGGTACCGAAATGGACGCCAACGTCAAATCACATCTCTTTTACACCAATGTCCGGAATTATGACAACACCCTGGAAACAGCCTTGGATGCCAACAATATCCCGGTCGAAGTCTATTATTCCCTGATTGATAACGTCAATAAGAATCTGGATTCTTTCCATCGTTATCTTAACATCAAGCGGCGGATGATGGGGCTGGACACGCTTTATTATTACGATCTTTACGCCCCGGCTGTCAAAGATATCGATGCGGAATACGATTATGATAAAGCCAAGAAAATGATTTTAAATGCACTTAAACCGCTTGGTGATGATTACGTAAAAATCATCAAAGAAGCCTTTGACAACCGCTGGATTGATGTCTACCCGACTCCCGGAAAACGTTCCGGCGCTTATTCCTCAGGAAGCGCTTACGACGTTCACCCCTACATCCTGCTGAATTATAATAATCTGTACAACGATGTTTCCACACTGGCGCATGAGTTGGGACATACAATGCAGAGTTATTTATCAAACAAGAATCAGCCTTTTCCAACCGCCATGTATCCGATCTTTGTGGCTGAGGTCGCCTCAACTCTGAACGAGGTTTTACTATTTAACTATGTGTACAATAAAACAACCGACGATGATACAAAATTAGCCCTTTTAATGGAGTATCTCGACGGTGTTAAAGGCACCCTGTTCCGCCAGACCCAATTTGCCGAATTCGAACTCAGAATGCACGAAATGGCCGAAAAGGGCGAACAGATCACCGGTGATTCAATGTCAGAACTGTATAAAAATATCGTTAGAAGATATTATGGGCATGATCAGGGTATCTGCATTGTTCCCGATTACATCAACGTGGAATGGGCCTATATCCCCCATTTTTACTACAATTACTATGTTTACCAGTACTCCACATCTTTTACCGCTTCAACCGCTCTCGCTGAGCGTATTCTGAATAAGGAACCCGGTGCCGTTGATAAATATATCAACTTCCTTTCTGCCGGCGGATCTAAATATCCCATCGAACTTTTGAAAGACGCCGGTGTTGATATGACGACTTCAGTACCTTTTGATAAAACCATGAAAATGATGAACTGGGCCATGGATGAAATCGAAAACATCCTGGCGAAAAAAGGCATGTAATCTCAGAAATCCACTATACTTCTAACTGATAAGAAGCCCCTGACATAAAGGGGCTTTTTATTTTTAATCGCGGGAGTTCGGCACACCAGGTCCCTCCAACAAAAAACCACCCGGAGGATTTAAACCTGCGGGAGGATTAAATCTCAATTCATTCATCAATAATTTGTTTGTCAAGTGTGATATAATAGGGTAAATGAAAAACTTCCACCCTGTATGAAACAGCCGCAGCATAGCCATTTAGTCTGTTATCAGTTAATTTCATGTTCATATATACTTTATGACGACACACGGAAGCGTCCCGAGTCGGAATATTAACATCAAAACTTCCCCGCAATGTACCGTTCAGGTAACAGAATGGTTCGATGGGTTCATATGTTTCATGTTCATTGATCAGAGTCAGCATAACTTTCCCGGAATCATTAATTTGCATTGTTATCGGTATAGAACTTTCATCTGTTCTGATTTCACCACTCCACTGACCAGTAAATCGCTGTGACGGAAATTTATCATCTGCCTCACTGACAATTTCTTTCTCCACATTTGGATTTTTTGTTTCCACCTTCTTCGGTACAATCAACGCGATAATCACATACCCGATTTCGTACAAATTGATATACGTGCCGTTGCTTAACACAGCAATAGCAATATTTTCAGAGGGAACTAGCATTAACACCGATGATACTCCCGGCATACCGCCGCCATGACTGACAATCCGGTAGCCGGACATATTTTTAACATCCCAGCCCAATTTATAGGGACTATCAGGAACTGCAGGATCAACGCAGAACTGCATTGTATCAATAGTATTATCACTGAGGATTGCCTTTTGATCCGACAAATGATTCTTCAAATGAAACATTCCAAAACGCAGCAAATCATGAACACTGGCACAAATTCCGCCGCCACCCCGCGACATCGTTTCGTAGAATGGCGAGATGTTTTTGTTTTCCAAATATCTTGCGGCGATTGATTCATACTCAGCGCTGGTTGTAATCACCAAGGATTCATGCATACCCAGCGGTTCAAAAACTTCGGATTTCATGAATTGTCTATAACTTTTCCCGGATACACATTCAATAATATATTCGGCAATTCCATATCCCAGATTGGAGTACTCATAGCGAGTTCCGGGTGATGATGTGAGAATTCCATATTTCTCAATTGATACTGAAACAGGTGACCGCTGTATCTGTGCACCGTCAAAATAGAAGTTCCAGATTGTTGGTAATCCAGCTGTATGATGGAGTAAGCACGTTACAGTCGCATCCGAAACATTCCCTTCGAAGGATTTTAACGGTGTGTTTCCCAGATAGGAATTGACGGGCTCATTTAAATCAATCAATCCTCGTTCAGCAAGGATCATCATTGCGGTGGCTGTCATTGGCTTGGAAACTGAAGCTAATGAATAAATGGTATGCGGAGTTGCCAGTATTTTTTTTTCACGATTCGCCCAACCAAAGGATTCTTCGTAAAGAATTTTAGCCTCTTGCGCAACAGCAATGGAAATTGAGGGTGTGTTGGTGGATTCCATTTTTTGCTCAAGATAAGCCCTAAACTTCCTGTATTTGTTAAATGGAACAGATTCATCTGCAGATTCCTGATCCGCCCTGGCTGGCAGCGCAAACATCACCAGTAACATGACACAAGTCAACAGCATGAAACGATAAGAATCCCAAATTGGGAGTGGATAGTATTCTTTCAATTGTACCGCCCCACCAATTCCATTTTAGTTGATTACCATCGAGCTGACCGGGCGGACATAGTTTACTCTGACATTCGAATTGAACCAATCTATCCGACCGGAAAACGCAACCAGCCAATTTTGATGGTTCCTTCGCATTTAGAGTGGGTAGGAATCATTTACAAAACATCGTATATGTGGGATTGATATTAGCAAAATTCAATTTCCCCGTAATCAGATAAGCAATGATCTTAAAGTTCTTTGATCTACTGTATCCTCTTGCTTTGGACTTAGCCGCCTGGATCAGAGAATTCAGACCCTCTAAAAGACCATTGGAAATCCGGGATGTTTTCCAGTTAATGACCCCCTGCCAATGTCTTTTAACCATATGCGCAACTTCCTGTATCGGCTTAATACGACTATGCGTCGCCCACCAAAACCATTTCTTCAACAGGGTCTCGAATTCCTGAACAGATTGCGCCTGATAAATCGCCTGGAACGCCTCACGGATTTGAAGAGCTCGGACAGTCTTCAGGTTCAGTTTAGATAGTTTTATCTCGGACAATAACTCTCGCTGATGCTGAGTCAGATTATCACTGTTCTTTAGGAAAAGATATCGATTCCCCTTTAATATAGAGTGTA
>QNCV01000052.1 GCA_003645845.1 Fidelibacterota bacterium
AGGATGAAGAACGAGCTCCGCTTCGATGTTTCGTTCACATTTAATGATGTAGCATTCTTCAGTTTCATCCCAAAGAAAGATGGCAATTTTTCTTATCTTAAAGATTTCCTCAACGAAATCTATAATTTGACTACAAAGTTCATATAATTTTATGTGATGGGCAAGTGTCTTTGTGAAAGCCAACATCCTTTTTTGAATCTTCGTTCTTCCCGGAAAAACAAAATGATCAATTAGGTGTTCAATATAACGTTTAACAGGCATCAAAAAAATAACAATTACTAAAACAAAAAGACTTTCAACGACAATGGATTGCCTGTGAGTAGTTGCTCCCAGCCAGTCACTGAGATGTTTAACAATCAGGATATAAACAGTTAAAACTAAAACCGAAAGAGCCGAAAACAGAAGACTGCGTTTAATGATTATTTCTATGTCCAGCAAACGATACTTAACAATAGCAATACCGAAAAAAATGCTGATGAAAATTGTGTATAATCCGGTTATAAAAAGCAATGGGAACCCAAGTCTGAAAAAATAATTTACCAGGTCAATAATTCCTCCGAAGACTGCCATGAAAATAATTCCAAAAATGAGATACCGTATCTGGAGCCGTTCTCTGGCTATTGCAGTATCTTTTAAAGAAATCGCCAGATTGACAATGCCATAAATGATGAAAAGCAGAAACATACCCATTATAACAAAGTAGGCAATGTAGAAGCCAGTAGTTTGGTCGTGAAGTCCGAGGTAAAATATATTATTTTGTGCATGAATACGTTCCATTTTTATTTGCATCTTTAATAGAATTATAGTTAGGATTGCTACAGGAGGTATATAAAAAAGTAAAGGATGGCTTAATGGACTTATTTTACTTCTATTTTTCCTAGGAAAGACAAAGGTAAAATGCAAAAAAAAGACAGGGAATATAAAAATTCCTATTAATGTGAGTTTTGCTCCCAATAGAGCCATAAGCTGTGAATGAGCGTTTGACATAATAATAATGCCGACATTCCAGACAGCCATTGAACCTACTAATAGAGTAAACAATCGGTTTGCCGATTTTTGGGGATTATGGGAAAAAATAATTAACCCCAGAGCGATGTTAACGGCTAAAGCAATGCTTGCGGGTAAAGAATAAAGGTTCATAAGAAAATCCTTATAAATGTTTTGTTACTCAAAATTTTGAATTTTTTATTCAATGACAAAGTTTCATATGTTTTTAGTAAATTCTACATTATTTTTTCAAAAGATTCAATTATTTCCCATTTTTTAATTTAACTCCAAGATCAATTGAAGATAATATATTTTCCTTTTTAGGATGAATTTGGTCTTTTAACATCTTATTAATAAAAACTGCTGTACCAGTGGCTGTGACCATAAACATAGATTTTCCTTTATCAGAAATTTCATCGTGATCGATTCGAAAGCCAACAATGCAATTAGCACCAAGAATAATTGCTTTTTCTGTATGTCGTCAAAGCATTTCCCTCTTTTCGAAGTTAAATATAAGAGAGTATTTTTTTGGGTGCAACAGCCTCCGAGTTATTCTACATAACAATGCATATATATCCAATTTCACCAGAAATGTAGTGAGTAATGTGATGAGATTTTGAAAGAATGTATTCCGACGCCCTAAGGTCATCCCAATTGCTCTAAGTTTAAATGCAGTTTGCAAATATAGAGTAGTTTTATATAGTAAAAGCCCACGATCTTGCGGGCTTTTTAATGCGGGGCTGATCCCGCTTCGCTGCGCTACGCAGGACAGGCGATATATGATGGACTGTGATACTCTACTAAAATCCCAAATCTCCAATCAACAATCTAAAATAAAAAAACCCACCATCAAGGCGGGTTTTGGGACCGAGAGGCCGGCGGCGGTCAGGACGAACCATGTTTTTATTGACGGTGGAGTGGGGTAACCAGTGACACTGATGCTGTGTTTTTCCCTTGCACCTATGTCTTTTTTTTTTACTTTATAACTATTAAGGGGCAATGGTGAAGCGGTTTTCGGACGCTTCAATGTTTTTTGAAAGGATGTTCAATTCTTTGGACACCGTTAGAAACACTGGTATTAAATAGAATGGGGGATGTCCTATGAATATTACAAAAGGTTTAAGAAAAATGACAGACTGGCGGTGGCTTTTACCTATGCTGGCTGTTTTGGTCTTCATGTCTGCTTGCCCGGACAGTCCAACCAACCCGAAGGACGAGAATCCCTATAAGCAGGAACCGATTGACTGGCCCAGCCTGGCGGATTCACCCTGGCCGATGTATCGACATGATCCACAGAATACCGGCAGAAGTCCATACCCGGGCGCTATTTCAGGGACTATTGTTGATAAAATTACTTCAAGTAATTCCCAAACGGGAGTAGTAGCTGGTTTGGATTCCTCACTGTATTTTTACGATGAAATGGCGGGAATACATTATCTCAGGACAACGGATTTATTGGGAAATATAAAATGGTCAAAACAACTGGGTATAGGTATGGATTATCCGTCAGCCGTACCGGTTGTTTTGTATGATGGGAGTATTGTCAGTATCGGTAAAGAGGATGGTGAGTTTATTCGCCTGACGGCGTCGGGAGATACGCTTTGGCAATGTTTCGTTCCGACTGAAAAAGCATTATGGGCTGCTAATCCCGGATTAACTGTTGGGCTTGATACCACGATTTATTATATCACCAGCGATCAATGTTTGGTTGCTATTAGTCATAGTGGTGAATTGAAATGGACTCTGACCGATGATAGATTCTCAGTAGTGAATACAAATATGCCGGCTTTTTCACCAGACGGTAAAACATTGTATGTAAATGGTGATAACGGTGTTACGGTCTGTGCCATTGATCTGACAAGCCGATCGGTAATATGGACTTTCGGAGAGATTCCTCTTACGAATAGTATTGTTGTAGATAATCAGGGCAACATTTTTATAAATAATGGAAAACCTTATCCTTATACCGGGAATGACTATTCATTCTTTTCACTAAATTCAGAAGGTATTTTAAGATGGAAATATCCGATAAGTCACCTCAGGGATACTTATGAAAAAAGTCCATCTATTGATTGGGATGGCAATGTTTATTTTGTAGCTAATGATACTCTTTATTCTTTTACGAATGACGGCGATTTAAGGTGGAAAATCCCGGATAAATATATTTCATGTCCATTAGTGATAGACGTGGATAATAATACATACGGTTTTGATTGTGAAGAGGATTTAACAGGATATTGTATCGATATATCTGGCGATCTGGTCTGGGATATGAAAAATTCTTCAGAATTTACCAGGCTAGGCGGTTCGCCGATAATTGTGAACAATTCAATATTAGTACCAGGATGGAGATCGGAATGGATTTACGTGATCCAGTGAAAAAGATTTTTAGAATTAATAGTAATGCTTTGATCATTTTAATTTTATTTAATCTAAATTTGGTTAAAGCTGAGCAATTATTACCTTGTGTCGAATTATATGCTAGTATTGTAGTTCAAGTTCACATATTGCTTTTTATTTGTCTGCCGAGAGTTCTGTCTGGGGAGCAAATAAATGGGCTGATGATTTATTACTAACGGATTTGTACAATACATCGCAATATACCGCTTCGAGTGAATTGTGGGGATGGAATTTTGTATTATCTAAAGATGGCCCATCCGGTACACCTATATTTGGTTATGGATTATATAAATTCAGCAAGGATAAATATAATTACTTTTATCTTGATTATCGTGATGATCGCTTTGGAAATTATAGTAATTTTGGAGGCCCTTACGGACATGAGGTAGACCTTTGGATTAAGTTCAATATTGAAAGCCCTGGTACTTTCTATTATTCTACAGATGGAGATGAACCATGGATATCTATTTCCAACGGGGATACCTTATCAATTTGGGAAATAAAACAGATGGGAAATCCGACAAGGGATCGATTTCAGCCCACCACTCCTTCTGATCTAACAGTAACTTTGTCCAATAATCGTCCCTTGTTGAGTTGGAATTGTTCGGAGCCAAGTGATACGGCGACCTATGAAGTTTGGCGGAAAGTCATGGGAGGATTCAGGTATCTGCAAACCATTGAAGATTGGACTTGTATTCACAATAACCAGGCAGAGGATACGACCTACAGCGACCATGGCTTTACATCTGGCAGTGGATACAAGGCCTACTATAAAATCCGTGCGGTCGGTGGTGATGGTAATCTCTATTCACCGACCTGGTCAAATACTGTCTCGGTTACTGGAAGTTTTACACCTAATGCCAGAAACCGGCAATTCAAGGTTGTTGAAATTGACCCGATAGAGTTGAATTTCGGTTTGCAGAAAGCGTATCCCAGTCCGTTTAATCCGTCTGTAACCTTGAGCTATGAATTAACAAAAGATGCAGAAACCTGTTTGGAAGTCTATAATATACAGGGACAATTGGTCGAAACATTGGTCAATACCTTCCAATTACCGGGCAGTTATAATGTTGTCTGGCAACCACAGAATTTAAGTGCCGGTGTTTATCTGGTGCTTCTGCGATCCGGTAAATTAACAAGTTCTTAAAAGGTAGTTTATGTGAAATAAACGACGAATACGTAAAGCTATAAACACGCTACATAGAGTGCATATAAATAGTAAAAGCCCACGATCTTGTGGGCTTTTTGAAGCGGGGCCGATCCCGCTTCGCTGCGCTACGCAGGACAGGCGATATATGATGAACTGTGATACTCTGCTAAAATCCCAAATCTCCAATCAACAATCTAAAATAAAAAACCCACCATCAAGGCGGGTTTTAGGACCGCGGGGCCGACGGGATTCGAACCCGCAACTTCCGGCGTGACAGGCCGGTGCTCTAACCAGTTGAACTACGGCTCCAATTTAAAAAATTTGTGAAAACTTCCGGCGTGAACCCGCATCACTCTGTTTCGCAGGTCACGCAGGCCGGTCTCTAATCCCGACTTATCGGGAAACTACGACTCCGTTTTCAAAGACCTGATTGCTCAGGCGGACGCAAATTTACTGATTTTATCATCCTGGCGCAAGCAGAATCCAATTAGATTGAAAAAATATTTTTACTATGGTTTATTCGTTTTATTTTACGTACATGGACGAAAATTTATTTACCTTGGAGCAAGAATGGGTTTTAAATGTGGAATCATCGGACTACCGAATGTGGGTAAATCGACTCTTTTTAATGCTTTGACGCATGCCGGCGTGGCGATGGAGAATTACCCCTTTTGTACCATCGATCCTCATGTTGGCATCGTTGAAGTAAGGGATAAACGGTTGGATATACTGAAAAGCATTTATATGCCCGATAAAGTGATTCCAACCACGCTGCAGTTTGTTGATATTGCCGGTTTGGTTCGGGGCGCCTCAGAGGGCGAGGGCCTGGGGAATCAGTTCCTCGGCCATATTCAGATGGTTGACGCATTGGTGCATGTCGTCCGCTGTTTTGAAAATTCGAATGTAGCGCACATTGATGTGCAACTCGATCCCCGGCGGGATTTTGAGATTGTTGAAACGGAAATTCTGTTGAAAGATCTTGAGACAGTCGAAAACCGGATTCAGAAGATTCATGTCAAAGCCCGCAGCGGCGACCAGAAACTGAAGAAACAGATGGCCATTCTTGAAGAACTGAAAGAGCTGTTGTCCCAGGGAAAATCGGCCAAAAGCTACCACGCTCATCCCGAGGAAGAGGCGTTTATACGTGAATTGGCATTGTTATCCAATAAACCGGTGCTGATTGTGGGTAACATCTCCGAGGATGAAGCCACTTCCGGAAAGAAATCTGCTGTCACCGAAGCCTTTGAAAAATTTGCGCTTTCCACGGGCAATTATTTTCTGACTCTGTCGGCAAATCTTGAGTTGGAACTGGCGGAGTTGGAGCCCGATGAATGCAAATTACTTATGAGGGAATGGCACATCAGCGAGCCGGGCATTGACCGGTTGATCCATGCCGGATATATTTTGCTGAAGCTGATTACGTTTTTCACAATGGAATCCGGTATTTGCCAGGCTTGGACCGTACCAAAAGGCTCGCCGGCGGTTAAAGCTGCCGCTCAGATTCACAGCACTTTCGAAAACCGCTTTATCAAAGCTGAAGTGCGGCATTGGGCGGATATTGAACGGGTTCGCTCCGAAAAGATGATGCACGAACAGGGATTGGTACACATAGAAGGTAAATCATACATTGTTCGCGATGGTGATGTGATTACTTTTAAACTCGCCGGCGGGTAGTATGACATCATTCCTGCCGGACGTTATAAAACTGAACAGACGCTATAAACTGCTGGAAAAAAGACAGCGCATAATCCTTGCTGTTTCCGGTGGTGTTGATAGTCTGGCAATGGCCCGGACGCTCTGGGAATACCGGAAAACCATCGATCCGGAGTTGGGTTTACAGGCGGTTTACGTAAAGATTGACCAGGTTTCCATGACAGAGGTGGAAATAGAAAGAGTACGTGATTTTCTATCGGGAATGAATATTCCGCTGATGGTCGTTCCGGGTAAATTGGATAAAGTCAAAACAGTGTCATGCTATGCCTGCGCCCGGGAGCGCCGCAAACACCTGTTTTTCGTTGCGGCAGACCAGCATATCGATACCGTGGCGTTTGGTCACAATCTCGATGATTATATGGAAACCGGTTTTTTAAATCTGGTGCATGGCGGTCATCTTGAGTCTTTGCAGCCCCGGCAGAGTATGTTCAAGGGGGAAATCACCGTCATCCGGCCGCTGCTGTCGGTGTCCAAAAAACACATCGGCCATCTGGCTAAATATCATCAATTCCCGAAAGTGCAGTCGGAATGTCCGTATGCCTCGGATAACCGGCGGGAATCTATCCGGAAAACCATGCGGGAATTGCAGAGATTGAATCGGGCCTTTCTACCCAATCTGCGTAATGCAATCAATCGTTGGAACGATCTGGCAATCTAATCTTATTGAACCGGGAAATGGAAAATGATTTCGCCGGTCTGCGCTTTGCCGTCGGCTGTCCGGGGTGCAATGGTGCCGCGATAACGGGCAATCTGAGTGTTGTTGGACAGAGCGTATTCAAAAAAAATCGGTGCAACAAACTGCTTGACAAACCAGGAGGTCGGTTCCAGAGACACCTCAATATATTGTTGCCCGTTCAGATTCTTCAGACCGTGCCGGTAAACCTGAAATTCATAAGACGTTAAACGATCAACAACCAGCAACTGAAACCTGATAATTGCTCCGTTGAGGATTTTATCCATATTTTCAGCAATGAAGATCGGCACATAGGAACCGTGTAGAACAATGCCATCTTGCCGTACAGTCTTTTCTTTTATTTCAGATTGATTGTTTTCGCGATATTGTAATCGGTAACCCTCCTTCGTCCGGGTGACTTTTTCCAGGCGTCCGGTCTGCCGGTTTGTAATGCTGATATCAACCGGCTGAAATGTTTTCAGTTGGAAAGTCACATCTTCGGTGATCAGCGTTTTTCCATCCTGAGTGTAAAAGGTGTTGGTTTTTGTAGCAAACTGTCCATCTTCAGTGAAATTTCCCCGGCAGGTATATTTCACGAAGTTATCGACATAGACGTCGGCCGTATACATTTCGGCAACACTTACGACAGATAGACTTAAAAGTATGATTACCAGACTGATAATGTTCAGAAAGAGTTTTTTGAATTTCAACAGCATTGCCACGTTTCCAAATTAAATCGATCAGATCAAACAAAACGCGGCTAATCTATCGAAATTTCAGAGTAAATCAAAAAAGATTTCCCGGGCAGGTATTATTAGAACTTTGGTTTACCGGATAATTTGAATATTTTCATAGGCACAAGTGACAGAATTAACATACCGGCAAAAACACAGGTCGTCAGCAGCAGACTCCAGTTCCACCAGATCGGCGCATTGATTAAGATACCGTAGAACAGAATAATCGGGACCATAAAGAGATTCATTAAACCGACTTCGATAGCAACGGGGGTTTTGAATTCCGGGTCTACGATTCGGAGCAGAAGCAGGCCGCTGGACACGGTTCCAGTCACGGTACCATAAATCGTCACGGATCGCTCGATATTGTAGGCCCAGAGTCGCCGACCCAGAAAGATAACGACGAATGTTGTTGTGAAACCACCGATGAGCGCAATCAGCGTTACCGGCAGGATATATTTCCAGACGACCACGACCTGAATGGCCATGATGGTTGCGACGATCAGATAGTCCACGGCAAATCCGGTAATGCGGCGCTGTAAGCCACAATCAATGAGGTGATCAATCTTCAGTTTTTGCATCACCAGCCGGACCAGAAATGCGATGGCCATACCGATAAAGAAGAAAAAGCCCCAGAGCATTTTTGCGACATCGGGCGGCAGGATTTTACCAAGCAGCAGTGTAAATCCATAAGTCAGAATATAGACCAACCCGATTAGAGCGGCATGAAATGCCAGGGTCTCAATATTGCCGGAGTGCATGGTCAGGTTTCCGGCCATTTCTTTTTTATGATCTTTAGGTACAATGCCTTTTAAAAAGTGTTTTGGTAACGATGCCGGTGTCTGGTCGGTGTGACCTTTGCGGATTCCCCAGTTGGCCAGCGGAACTCCGACGAAAAAGGAAAACAGGAAACCCAGTGCGGCAAATGTCAGTCCGATGGTGGCAGCATGTTCGAAACCGACTGTTTCCCAGACTTTGCCAAAAGAAAGCGCCTGACCGGGACCCTCTTCAAATCCCAGGGAGACCAGAAATCCAAAGGTCGGGAAAAGCTTCATGCCAAACAAACCGAGCAGAAGCACAACGACACCGCCAATTACAGCCTGAAGTGAGAATGAGATACTCTGGATCAGTGCCATCCAGACTGAGCCTTTGATATAATCCTTCCCACGGATTTTTGTTTCTGAATCTTCATTACTGCTGGATAATCCGACGGAAATAAATGATATATTAAAGAAATGATAGGCGAAGGTCTCCAGCATCGATGCCTCGATCTTGACGATACCTGTGCTGACAAAAACAAGTCCGAATATACCACCCACAAGACAGCTGGGAATTAAAAAGTATTGAAAAAAGCGCAGCTTGTTTCGCAGAAAAATACCCACTAAAAGCATAATCGACATGAATCCCAAAACTAACATCGGCTCGAAAGGAAATGGAACTTCCATAATATTATCCCTTACTTATCCTGTTAATAACCTCACCATATCCAATGACCTTTAAATTAAACTTCAGCACCAATAATGCAAATACACAATTGCGTTAGCGATTGACATTTACCGGGATTCCGTTTTACATTGATACCGGATATAAAAAGGATGAATGATGAGTAATAAAAAAATACGCTGGGGGATTCTGGCAACCGGTAGCATTGCCCGGGTCTTTGCCGCTGATCTGAAACTGCTTCCCGAAGCCGAGTTGACCGCTGTCGGATCGCGCAGAAAAGCGAGTGCCGATAAATTTGCCGATGAATTTGATATTCCGCTTCGTTTTGGCAGTTATGCGGAGTTGGCTGCCTGCCCGGATGTGGATGCCATTTATATTGCTACACCACATCCCTTTCATAAAGAGAATACGGTTATGTGTCTGAATGCCGGAAAAGCGGTTCTTTGCGAAAAACCCTTTGCCATGAATGCCCGGGAAGCGCAAGAAATGATCGATGCCGCAAAGTCGAACGGTGTTTTTCTGACGGAAGCCATGTGGGTGCGCTTTACACCGCTTTTTCAGAAAGTGCGTCAATGGGTGACCGATGGGCTGATCGGGTATGTCCGGCTGATTCAATCGGATTTCGGGTTTCATTCCAAGCGAGGTGTGGACAGCCGGGTGTTCAGACCCGATCTAGGCGGTGGCAGTCTGCTGGATGTGGGTATCTACCCGATTTCAATGGCGTCATTTATTTATGGCTGTCAACCCGAAACCATACAGAGCAGTCTCCGTTTCGGCCACACCGGTGTGGATGAACAGGCCGCCATGATTTTTTCTTATAATGGGGGTAAAATGGCGGTTTTGAGTTCGGCGATTACCCTCTGGACTCAGCGGGAAACCCTTATATTCGGGACCAAAGGCTTCATCCATATCTACGGTCCCTGGCATCAGCTGCAGAAAGTCTGTGTCCATGTTAACGATGAGGATACTATCGAGACATTTCCAAGACTCGGTCGGGGCTATGGTTACCAGGCGCTGGAAGTGATGAACTGCTTACGGGAAAAGCGCACCGAAAGTACTATCATGCCTTTGAGTGAAACGCTGGAGATAATTAAAACCCTGGATACGATTCGCAGCCAGTGGAATTTCAAATATCCCACGGAATAGATTTTAGAAGCAAGATACAAGAACCAAGACACAAGATTCAAGATAGAAGATATTAACGACAGGCGTAGCAGTAAAGGCAATGGTTTTGGCAGGTGTTGTATGTCCCGATATCCCGGCTTTCATAGCAGCCGCAGCCCGTGCGAGTGGGGCTGATTTTCCGGGGGAATTCAACGTCCGGGTATAATTGTGATAGTAGTGTGCTATCGATGCAATGCGCTTTCTGGATCCCGGCTCCTTCGATAATATCGTCTTCACAGCAAGCGCTGACGGTGATGCCGTGTTTCCCGGCGATTTGACGGAGTTCACATGCAATGTCAATCCGTTCTTTTAGAGAGGGTTTTATGAATTCAATCCTCTGCCCTGCTGCGGTTTTTTCAAAACGCTGACGGACCTTTCCGTAGAGATCGACAAAACTGATAAAGCAGCGCACAGTTTTACCTTCAAGTTGTCTGGCTAATTCTGAAAAAGCGGCAATTCGTTTTTCCATTGTCGAAGCAGAAGAAAGGATAATCGGGTCAAATCGCCACAGTACCGCGTGTTTTCCATAACGTTCTGAAAGCATGACGGCTGTTTCAATCGCCTGGCGCTGGTCCGGAATATTGGGCTCGAAAAGCAATTTTGCCCGATCCCGGTATCCATTGATGGTAAAATGAAAAAGGAAGCGTTTTTGGTAGATCGGGTCAATTATATCCAGGATCGGTACAAAGGAACTGTAATCCTTTGACCAGAATACAATAGCGCTGACTTCGTCGGGTGCCAGAGAAACCCGAAAGGTTCGTTTTGAAAAAGGGTTAGGAACATCGATAAATCCCTTTTGGACCTGTTGCAGGAACCAGTTGCCGTAAAAAGCGGGGATATCGCTTCTCCGGCTGGCCGAAATAATCTGGCCGCTCTGAGTATTCATAAGGATTCAGGGTAAAAGGGTTCGGTTATTTTTCAGCGTTAATGGATTCCTCGAAGGGCAACAGAGATCGTTTATCCCGGATAACCTGGATCAATTTATAGGTTTCGTCGGAAGGATGCAGATCAAAAGCGGTTTCGGCCTCTTTGATAGCGTATTCATACCAGCCTTTTTTTGTATAGGCGATGGCCAGTTGCAGATGGGCTTCATACTGATTCGGATCGCTGCGGGTAGCAGCTTTGAATTCCAGGATGGCTTCATTGACCAGACCTTTATCCGAGTACCATTTGCCGAGATCGTAATGATTCTTGTAATGTTTATTGGTGCAACCGGTCAGAAAAACGAACCCGATCAAAAATCCGTACAATATTGCCATTCTTTTCATAGTTGCTCCTGGAATTTTTTATTTCATGACAGGAATTAATTTAGCGGAATGTGCAATAAAAGCAAACAGATTGTCACGGCAGACTAATTCCAGGCATGTTATTTATAGAAGAAATGAAAAGAATGCGTAAATTACAGATTGAGTATTTGATGTGCTTAAGTGAGTTCCCAACGTGAACAAAACAAAACTCTCCATTAATGTCATCACATTTTGTTTGATTTTTCTTGGTTTGCAAAATCCTCTTTTGGCTGCAAAATCCAGGGAAAAATTACGTCTTATCGGGGCTGATCGCCTGGAGCAGATTACCCGGAATGATGTCATTGTCAAAAAATTGACGGGTAATGTGCATTTCAGAAAAGGCGCTGTCGATCTGAGATGCGACCTGGCCTACTGGTTTGAAAAAGATGAGCGGGCAGATTTTTATCACAATGTGTATGTGACCAAGGAAGATCGAGTTTTGCAGGCAGATACTCTGGTATATTATGCGGCCGATGAGATTATTGAAGCCCATGGGAACACAAACTACGATGACGGGCAGGTGAATCTCCGGGCCCGGAAGATCAAATATTATGTGGATGAGGATATTTCCGAAGCCTTCGGCAATGTCCGGCTGAAGGATGAAAAACGGAGTGTCAGGGCGGATTATCTGGTATACTATTCTGC
>QNCV01000053.1 GCA_003645845.1 Fidelibacterota bacterium
TGGTTAATCAATTACCCGGTAATATCCGCTTTGAAGTACTACCATCGAAGAGATGAATCTTTTCGGGATTTATCGAGAGTGTGATTTGGTCTGATTCCGCATCACCGGGATAATAATGTTCACTGACGCAGCTTATGCTTTGATGGCCCTTTGAGAGGTACAAAATCGTCTCGTTTCCAAGTGGTTCAATAAGTTCCACCGAGGCGTCGAATTGATACTTCTCGTCGTATCCCTGCCGTGTGGAGAGGTCCTGCGGCCGTATTCCCAGAATGATAGTTTTTCCCGTTTGATTAGCCAGCGCCGGTTTAAATACCTTTGGCAACGGGATTTTAATTCCGGTGTTTTCGGAACAGAGCAGGTTGTCTTCAGTGAGCACTGTCGTAATAAAATTCATGGCCGGATTGCCGATAAAACTTGCCACAAACAGATCAGCGGGCTCGTTATAAATGTTCATCGGTGTATCCAGTTGATGGATGGCACCATCTTTCATGACGGCAATTCGGTTTCCCATGGTCATGGCTTCAACCTGATCGTGGGTTACATAGATCATGGTTGTCTTGAGTTGCTTATGTAGTTTTTTAATTTCAGCCCGCATCTGCACCCGCAGTTTGGCGTCGAGGTTGGAGAGAGGTTCATCGAAGAGAAAAACCTTTGGTTTACGGACAATTGCCCGCCCGAGTGCGACCCGCTGTCGCTGACCGCCTGACAATTGTTTGGGTTTTCTGTTCAGCAAATCGGTGATTTCCAGGATGTCTGCGGCTTCGCTGACGCGTTTCCGTATATCCTTTTTGGAATATTTTCGAAGTTTCAGTCCGAAGGCCATATTATCAAAGACGGTCATGTGGGGATACAAAGCATAGTTCTGAAAAACCATGGCGATATCCCGGTCTTTGGGTGCGATATTGTTAACGCGCTTATTGTCAATGAAAACATCTCCGCCGGTGGCTTCCTCCAGTCCGGCAATAATCCGCAGGGTAGTAGATTTCCCGCAGCCGGAAGGCCCAACCAAAACGAGAAACTCACCGTCAAGAACGTCCAGATTGAGGTTCGCGAGGACGTTTTTACCGGAGTCAAAACGCTTCGTGATATGCTTTAAACGGATTTCTGCCATTGAATGGTCCTCTTTTTTTAGGTTAAAAAAAATAGTGTTTGTCGATTTGAGTGATACGACAGACAAGGTCAAGTTCACCCGAGGCGACAATATATCGGTCGGTAGTCTCTGAAATGCCGGTTGTGAAGACAACACGGTCGAGATAAATGAGATCGGCAAAGGCCTTTGTGAGGACAGGGTCGGATTCGAGAACGGGATGCTTATCGTCGATTTTGAGGATTATTTCCGGATGATTCAGATCTGCCAGTGCATAAAAGGTGCGATAACAACCAATAGGACCGCATTTATCAACACCGTGAAATAGAATCAACCAACCCCGATCGGTTTTAATGGGTGGCGCACCTCCGCCGATTTTCAGGCTGATGAGGGAATCCTGATGAGGTCGGATATAGGGAGTATCTACCGGTTTCCAGTGGAGCAAATCCGGAGATTCGGCCAGGTTGATGGATGTGCCCGGAAGATATTTTGAATTGCCGGGAGTGGTGAAGTACAATTCTCCCAGCGGGCGGGTCAGTGCGTAGTATTTGCCTTCAATTCGCTCCGGAAACAGAACTATATCTTTGTTTTGATGATCCATAATAATGCCGATTAAATCGTAATCCAGACCGTTATCCGAGACATAGAGAGTGGTGGAATGTCGTTCAGAACTGACCGAGCAGGTTGTCATATAGTAACGGCCGTTAATGGGGGTTATACGGGGATCCTCGATTCCGTATTCCTGGTAGCTCTTTTGAGGCTGGATGATTTTGTCATAGTGAATCCGAATAATGCGATGTGCATCGGCGCTAAGTTCTACCGGCAGAAGCCAGGAGAATGAGGTTAATCCGAATACCTTGATATGATTGTATTCCAGAAAGCGAAATTTGCGGGGATCGGTGGTGTCCAACTGAAAGGTGGGATGTGCTTCGACGACATATCCCTGCTCCGGTGACCAGCGGATGTAGCGGAATTTTCCCTTGGTAATGGGCTCCCGGACAGATTCGGCGACCCGCACCATTAGCAGAAGATTACCGTTAGGCAGGCGGGTCAGTGCCGGATTAAAGGCACCGAGAATAAATGTTTCCAGACCGGTGTTATTTTGAATAGGACAGAAACGATTATCGATATCCCGGGGTGAAAAGACAACCCTGTCGCTAATGATATGTGATTTTTTCAAATATACCTCAAATGTTTTGTTATTTTACGGTAAAAACCAGAAAAATCAAAAAAGTGGTCTATGATTTTTCGGGGAATTAAAAAAGCTTGACAAATAACTTATGATAAAATATATTAAAACGGTTCGATAATTCAAATGAGATTTTAATGGCACCAACAATCAAAGATATTGCAAATGAAGCCGGTGTATCGATATCAACGGTTTCACTGGTACTAAACCAGAAGGGCTACGTAGCGCCTCAAACAAGGAGTCGGATCGAGTCGGTGATCCAGAAGCTCAATTACCGTCCACTGCATTCGGCCCGGAAACTGGCCACTCAGCAGACGGGTAATTTTGGATTTATTATCTGGGAAGGTCACTTTTCCGAGGTGGAACTCTTCTACAGCCAGATTTTTCTCGGGATGGAGTATGCCGCCAGACATAACGATTATTACATTCTGTTGACTACTGTCAGGGAGGAGTTCGACCCCAAAACGGATTTGCCCCGTTTTCTGCGGTATCGTGATGTTGACGGGGTCGCTCTTGCGGGACGAGTTCCGGGAGCACTGATCGATTATCTGGACAATCAGCATGTTCCCTTTGTACTGGTTGACTATGAGGTTCCCGGTAAGAACTTTAATTGTATTAAAATCGATAATTACAACGGAGCCTTTCAGGCAGTGGAAACCTTGATCAAAACCGGTCGGAAACATATTGCCTTTGTAGGAGGAAGCTTCTTTCATCCTTCGGTGAAAGAGCGTTATCGCGGTTATACCGAGGCACTTGATAAACACGGGTTAAAACATAATAGGTCGGAAGATTACAGCTATTGTGAAAATATTGAGACATCCCGCCTGATTGGAGAAAAGGGAGCCATGCGTTTGCTTGAAAATCACCCCGAAATTGATGCCGTCTTTTGTTGTAACGATACCACAGCCTTAGGGGTAATCAGCGCTGTTCAGCGGCTGAAAAAACGCATTCCCGAGGATGTCGCGATCTTTGGTTTTGACGATATTCCCACGGCCGAATTCAGTTCTCCCAAATTGTCTACTATTCGGGTGCCCAAACTGGAGATTGGCAAGGAGGCTTACAAACTTCTTTATGAATTGATTCAGAATCCCCGCATGGCACCTCAGACCCGGATGATTGCCGTCGAAACCATACTTCGGGAAAGCACTTAGAATGTTTCAAGAGGATACAGATATTGGAATTTAGAAATCATCAAGGAAAACGAATATTTTTGCTCGGTGTAAATTATTGGCCGGCCTCCGCGGCGCTGAATATGTGGACGGAGTGGAATCCCGAGGAAATAATCTCTGATATTCAGCGGATGAAGAAACTGGGGATGAATTGCTGCCGTCCATTTTTGTTCATGCCGGCCTTTGTGCCGGGCGAAGGTGATGTCGCTCCGCTAATGCTGGAACGGCTGGACTTCTTCCTGGACCGGTGTGAGCGTCAGGAAATCGGTGCCATGCCGACTTTTATTGTAGGCCACATGTCCGGTGAGGATTGGAATGCGTCCTGGAGTCGAGGGAGCGATTTCATTACCGATGAGAAGATGAAAGCGATTACCCGAAATTATCTCCGAAAGGTAGTGCAGGCAGTCAAAACCCGTCGTTCCGTGATAGCCTGGTTGCTTTCAAACGAACTGCCCAATTATATTGGAAATCAACGGCCGGAGTTGGTCACTGCTTGGGTAAAGGAGATGATCGCCGTTATCAGAGCCGTAGATCCCGACCGGCCGGTTAGTGTGGGAGACGGGGCCTGGTCGCCGGAAATAACCGGCGAACCTTCCGCTTTCCTGCTTCGCAAATTGAACGAATATCAGGATTTTGTCGGACTGCATTATTATCCGCGGGGACTGAGTCCTTGGCAGCATAGTTATACCACAGCGTTCCGGACTGCTCTTGCCCGGGAGTGGAAGCGGCCGGTGATTATTGAAGAATTCGGCGCTTCAACGACTCTCTGTTCGGAGGAAAACCAAGCCGCCTATTATCGCAATGTATTTTATAGTGCCCTGATCAACGGGGCTCAGGGAGCCTTATCCTGGTGTCTGAATGATTTTGATTTTCCGGATAAACGACCATATTCTCACCACCCTTTCGAGGAACGGTTCGGGATTATCAGAACCGATAAGTCCCTTAAACCGGCTGCGAAAGAAATCGCCAAATTTGCCTCAATTGTCGAAGAGTTGATTGAATATCAGTCTCAGCTCTCAGACAATTTGGTGGGTTGTTTGATTCCCTCGAATTTCTATTATCATTATCCCTATCTATTCGACCCCGATTTTAAAAAGTGGTATTCTCTCTATCTGGAAACCTATACGCTCCTAAAACGGGCTAATCTAAATGTCCGAATTCTCTTTGAACCGGCTCAGGAACTGGAAAATGGCGGAGCCCTTTCTCATGAAATGGTCTTGGATCCCGGGCAAATTCCGGTGCTGTTTATTCCCCGACTTAAGTTGCTTCAGAAATCAACCCATCATATCCTCACTGAATATGTTGAAAAAGGCGGTACGCTTTATTTCAGTTTTGCCAATGACAGCTGGGTGCTGGATTGGCATGAACTGGCCGGTGTTGAAACGGATTGTAAGTTCGGAGTTCCCGATTTTTACGACAGCGATTCGCTTGAAATTACTGTAAAAGAAAATTGGGGACAGTTTAAACGCGGTCAGAAATTACAGATTCCCCTGAACAGTTCGGACCCCGAATACAGTTATTGTCCGATACTACATACTTCCGCCAGAGTGATCATGGAAGACTCATACGGTTCTCCTTTTCTCGTAGAGCATTCGTTTGGGAAAGGGACGGTTTATTTCTGCTCCTTTTCCATTGAAATGCTTGCGCTTGCCAGCCGGAATGAACAGTGGAAGATTGTACTCAGCAATATTTATCGTTCAATTCACCGGACCGTTTATCCTAATCCGTTATTTGCGATTGAGGGTGATGGTTTGGAAATGGGTGTATGGAAAAAGGGAGGGGATTATCGGGTAATTATTTTCAATCATTCCTGGAGCGATCAACCTGGGCGTTTTTATATAAATTCTGATAATCTTTCTATCGCTTCTGCTTCAGAGAAGTACAGTAAAATAGATGATGAAGGTTATAAATTGTCTCTTAAACGGAAGGAGGTAATGATTTTATCAATTGTTAAAGACGTTAAAAATGCTAACGTAAAGGAGGAGTAATGAAACGTTTTTACTTGTTAGTGGTTATCGTCCTTTTATTCGCGGGTTTATTGCCGGGAGAGAATCTTCTGGTGAATCCGGGATTTGAGGAAGTTGAGCCGGCGTTTTGGTCGCCGTTGAACGGGACGTTGGGTACTGATGTTATCTGGGAGATGACGGAAGTGGCCAGTGGTATAGGTTCATTCAAGGTTACCAAGAGTTCGGCGACGAGTGATGTGGTTGGCTGGGTATCGGTCAACAATGCGAATCTGTACTGGAACAATGCCGGCAGCGGGACCTATGCGCTGAGCGGTTACATGAAGACGGTAGGCGTCAACACGAATCCGGCGAATGATGACGCCCGGATAGGAATTGTCTATGAGTTCAAGGATGAAAGCGGCAATGAATTGGCGACAGAGTATGTCTGGGTAGATCAAAGTGCTGCCGATGTGGACTGGGCAGAATATACCGGTGCGGCGATTCTGAGTGCGGAGCCGGCTTCGGTTGTTATGAAACTGATCATGGGCAAGGATGCGACCGGTACGGTTTATTTTGACAATATTGGCTGCAACACGGCGGATTCCTGGACGATGGGCCCGTTTAACAGCGGTGCAGAGACCATCAAGGGCTGGTTGAATTGGTATGCCAGCGATAACGGTTCCTATGGGATTCATACGGATGCTCAGGCTTATACGGGAAGTTATTCGGCGGAGTTGTACAAGCCGGATACGACCTCTTCGACATCGGAGATTGTCTATTATTCGATCCCGGTAGCGGTAGAGGCCGGGGCTTGGTACAAGATCGGCGTATGGGTGAAGACCGCGGGTGTTAATGACTCGGCGGCATTTGAGCCCACTTATATTACGAAGGAGCGGCTGGATGACCGTCTGGGACTTTGTTATTTCTTTCATACGGGTAACATTGATGAAGAATGGTCGCTGAGTGGCGGCGATAAGTATGTCTATGTAGATCAGACGACGCCGGACAAAGAGTGGACCCATTATGTAGTTGCTGAGCAGGCGCCCGATGATGCAACGGGCATATCGGTACGGGCTCGTTTTACATCACGTCCGACCGGCACCGCCTGGTTCGATGACTTCAGCGTCCAGAAAATGGTTGTTTCCGGCGGGACGGCTATTAGTCCTGAGCTTGTAAATGCAGTACCGGAAAAATTCGAATTGTTAAGTAACTATCCGAATCCTTTTAACCCGGAAACAAATATCCGCTTTTCAGTACCGGAAATCAGCCGGGTAAATATCAGTATTTACAACATGCTGGGACAGAAAGTCAGAACCCTTGTTGATAATGTAATGATCCCCGGTTATCATACTGTAACCTGGGATGCCTGCAATGACATGGGTGATCCGGTTGCTACCGGTGTTTACATCTATGTGATGACTTCAAAAGATCAGCGTTTTACGAACAAAATGATGTTGATCCGGTAAATCTCAAGAAAGAGGCCCCTTCGGGTAATTCCGAAGGGGCTTTTCTTTTCAAAAGGAAATACCATGAAGAAAGTAATTCCCTATTCGATTATCTTTTTAGTACTTTTACCGGTGATGTTGTCGGCCGGGATAACCGGAAAAATAACCGGGCGGGTAACCGATGCACGGTCGGGCGAACCGCTAATTGGTGTGAATATAGTTATAGACGGTACTATTCTTGGTGCAGCGACTGATTTCGACGGTTTTTATACAATTCTGAATGTTAACCCGGGTACCTACAGTTTGCGGGCTACCATGATCGGTTATCAGACTATGATACAGCAAAATGTCCAGGTGATGGTTGATTTAACAACGACAATAAATTTTGAACTGAATGTTGAGACTATTAAAGGTGAAGAGATTATCGTGATTGCCAAACCGCCGATGGTTCAAAAAGATGTAACTTCAACCTCTTTCCGGATAAATTCGGATCAGATTGAGCAGTTGCAAGTTGTTGATTTTGATGAAATCATTGAACTCCAGGCAGGTGTGGTTGATGGCCATTTCCGTGGGGGAAGAAGTGGTGAAGTAATGTATATAGTTGACGGTATTCCGATGAATGACGCCTACTCCGGTGAAACCTTTTTTGACGTGGAAAATGACATTGTCCAGGAGTTGGAAGTTATCAGCGGTACGTTTAATGCGGAATACGGTCAGGCGATGTCCGGTATCGTAAATATTGTGACCAAGGAAGGGCAGGATTATTATTCGGGTAAAGTTTCATTTTTTATGGGTGACTATCTCAGTAATCATAATGATATCTATCTTCATATTAATGACATAAATCCGGTTGCGATAAATAATATGCAATTTAATCTTAATGGTCCAATTCCGGGGCTGGGTGAACGATTGTCTTTTAATTTAATTGGGCGGCGGTATTACAGTGATGGCTGGATGTATGGTCGCCGGGAATTTGACTTAGATAATTATGTCTCTTTTGGAGATCCGGACAATCCGGTATATTATGTAACCGGAGACAGTAATTATGTTTCGCTGAATTATGAGCAAAAGTATTCCCTTCAGGGAAAATTAACTTGGAAATTAAGCGATAAAGACAAAATAAATTTCTCGTCATTTTATCAGAGTAAGGAATGGGAAGAATTTGATCGGCTGTTTAAATACAATCCCGACGGAAATTATGAACGCTATCAGGAAAGCTATCAGAATTCCGTTCAGCTTACTCATCTTTTTAATGCAGGTACTTTCATTACGGCCAACTTTTCACATGCCACCACAAATTATGAACAGTATTCTACCAAAGATACAGCCGATTATGTTCCAATCGAATATTTAATTGCCACTGGAGCAACCGGATTTTCAACCGGTGGTATGCGGATGTGGCGCCATTTTCGTGATAACACGACGAATATCGGAAAGGTTGATCTTTCCAGTCAAATGACCCGCCAGCAGAAGATCGGGTTGGGCATAAGTTATAAACAGTGTGAACTTCATCTGCATGAATATCAGATCTATTTTGATGAAAACTATACCTTAAAAATTCCATCATTGGAATCCTGGTATCATAATGAATATACTCATAAACCCGTTGAATTTTCGGCCTATGTTCAGGACAAAATTGAATTGGGTGATATGATCATTAATCTCGGTCTGCGGTATGATTATTTTGATCCTGATGGTGAAATTCCTATCGCTTTCGATACTTTACGGTTTGATATCTACACCAGTGAGGCTGATATGCGAAAGACAAAAGCATCGCATCAGATCAGTCCGCGCTTTGGAATTGCTTATCCGATTTCCGACCGGGGTGTGATCCACTTTTCTTATGGGCATTTTTTTCAGGTGCCGAATTATGAATATCTGTATTTAAATCCGGATTATGAGGTTTCGCTGGTGCAATTGAAGGGAGATCAGCCGCCCCGGGGACGCTGGAATGCCATGGGTAATCCTGAACTGGAACCTGAAAAAACGGTGAGCTATGAAATTGGTATAAAACAGGCGCTATCTGATAATTTTACAATTGACGTAACGGCTTACAATAAGGATATTCGTGATTTGATTGGTATGGGAATTTATGAGGACATCCGCGGTCAGGACTACTGGCGTTTTATCAATCGTGATTATGCCAATGTAAAGGGAATTACCTTTGCTATGGAGCACTTTGAAACTCCGGGCGGCATCGGTTTCTCTGTCGATTATACTTACCAGGTGGCCACCGGAAACTCTTCAGATCCTTTTGCGGAGTGGGAAAATTCCAACAGTGATGTAGAGAGTGAAAAAAAGCGGCGTCCCCTTGATTGGGATCAGACCCATTCGCTTAATCTGTCAGGAACGACAACGCAAAAAGGATATCGTATTAGTTTGATCGGTAAAATCGGGAGCGGCACACCCTATACCCGCGCATCGGCGCGTTATTCCAACCGAATCTATAATGGTGAGCATAAACCGATGACGATGACCTTCGATCTGAATATCAGTCGTGATTTTCGAATAGCTTCGATGCTGCTTTCTCCATATTTGAAGATCTATAATCTGTTTGATCGTAAAAATATGAAAGAAGTATATCGTTCCAGCGGGTCAGCGGATTATGATTACGATATGGCTTTTCAAACCTATATCGGTATCAAAGATGTTGAAGAATGGACAATTCAACCGAATTATTACGATGAGCCTCGCAAGGTTATAATCGGTTGTTCAATATCTTTCGGGAAACCATAAAATCATAAAGGAAGAAAAAGAGATACTGGTTATGAAAGCTTTTAATCGATTGACAATAATTATCATGCTTGGTTTGATGTGGACTATAGATGCCCAAACCCCGGATTATTTACGCGGGCATAATCAATACCGGCGCATCGGTACGATGGACGGAAATCTTGTGCAGACTCTGTTTAAAAATTATGGTGAAGTGACCGACTATCCCAATGAACCTTCCTGTAATTGGCCTTCCTATGGAAGACACTATTGTGATGGGGTTGCTTTGATTGTATCAGTCGAGGTGCAGAATCGTGATGGTGAGTTAGTCCATCCTATGGAAACTCAATACCGGGAGTTTACCGACACTTCTCCTGAAGGTGATCCCTGGGGGTTTGAGCCGCGTCCATATTGGTTTAATATGGATGGAAAGGAGAATAAAACGCCTGCCATGAGCAATGATCCAAAATCCTGGCCCGATCAGTGGCTGGACCGTCCGGACAGTTGGGATGGTTATTGGAACGGCTATTTTGGCAAGGGCATTTTTAATGCTCAGTTGGAAACCGTATTTGCCTTTGATGACGATTCGGATAAAGAGCCGAATTTGTATATGAATTACTATTGTGACGACAATGATACAACCCGGGGCGGATTGGGACTCTGGGTAAAAGCACGGGGTTTTCAATGGAGTCAGGTGCTGGCGGAAGACTGTATTTTTTGGTTATTTAACATTACCAATGAATCCACTCACGATTATACGAAAGTCTATTATGCTCAGTATGTGGACTGGGGAATTGGCGGTGTTGAAGATGGTGCTGACGATATTGGTGAATACGATACCGATCTTGATATTGCATTTGCCTATGATACGGACAGGTATGGTACACCCGGTAATTGGTATCCCGTTGGTTATGCCGGCTACGCATTTCTGGAAAGTCCTGGTATTTCTGATGACAATATTGATAATGACAACGACGGCATGGTAGATGAAAATCGCTTTAGCGAGACTCCAGGACACTGGGTAGATGAAGATTCTCTGCGCAATTATGAGTTTGCAGGTGAGCGCTGGAATCAATATGTAGAAGCCTACGGTACTGAACCGAAACCTCATTGGTCAAACGATGAGGACTGTGACTGGCGACCATTTACCGATCTCAACGCTAATGGAGTTTGGGACGCCGATGAACCCCTCAATGACGATCTGGGGATTGATGGTGCCGGCCCTTTTGATGCAAGTTATACAGGTCCCGATGAGGGTGAAGGCGACGGACTTCCCACCAATGGCGAACCGAATTACAATGCCACTGATCCCGATGAGTCCGATCAGATCGGTTTGACCGGTTTCCGGGTTTTTGCAGTACACGATTATGAACTGACGGATGATGAACAGGATTGGAGGGTTTTCGTAAGTGCGCCCACACCCTGGGATCAGGTTCTGGCTCCCAACAATTTAGGGATGTTTTTCTCGTCGGGCCCGTTTCCGCTTTATATCCAGGAAATCGAACGCTATTCAATGGCACTGCTCTTCGGGGAGGACAAAGCCGACCTGGTTAAGAACAAAAAAACCGTTCAGCAAATCTATAATGCAGATTATCGCTTTTCACAGCCACCGGATAAACCCCATCTGACTATCTATCCGGGTGATGGCAAGGTTACATTGGTTTGGGATGATATTGCCGAAAAATCTTACGATCCCTTCCTGCAGGAGTTTGATTTCGAAGGTTATGTTGTCTATAAAAGCACGGAAGCCCAGCTCTTAGAATCGAAAATAATCACTGATACTTATGGCAATCTGACTTACCGGAAACCGGAGGTGCAGTTTGATAAAAAAGATGGTCTCAAAGGTCCGCATCCGGTAGCAGTGTACGGTATTCAGTACAATCTTGGTGAAGATACTGGTTTACGGCACAGTTGGGTCGATACCGATGTTCGTAACGGACAAACTTATTATTATGCCGTTGTATCCTACGACTATGGCCTGGTTACATACACAAGTTCGGGAGTGGAAGGAATCGCTCCGTCGGAGTGTTCGGCAATCATTAAAGCGAATTCGTCGGGAGAAATTACTTTTGTGGATGTCAACTGTGGAGTTGTTACCCCACGATCCATGGCTGCGGGATATCAGGCGCCGAAGTTAGATGAAAATATTTTACATGTCGGTCCCGGCACCGGGTATATTGAGGTGGAAGTATTGGAAGATTCCAAAGTGCCTGATAATGACATAACCTATGAATTGGAGTTTTTTGAAAATACAAAACATCATACCGAAGTGACGCCCTATTTTTCGATTCGTGATGTCGCCCAGGATACAATAGTTGTTGACTCGGTTCTGGTCAATATCTACGGCGGCGAAAGCCCGACATTTAACGGGTCGGTTGTATCGGTGTTTAACGATACCAGCATTAGCTGGGATATTAAAA